>JAGLBK010000019.1:2572-20508 GCA_018260275.1 Deinococcus sp. | reverse complement strand
ATTCGTTACCGCCAGCTCCCGGCCAAGCTTCTTGGCCTGAACACCGATGCGACATCAACTTAACTCGTTATCAATAATGGCCCCCTACTGCTGGGCACGCGTGGCGGTCTGGTTCCCGGCAGCGTCGACCACCAGGATATCGGCGTAAACCCCGGTGGTCTCGGCATAGAACTCGACCCGTTTGCCGGGATTGATGTTCAGGCGGTTGCCGTCGACGATGACCTGCGCGACAGAAACATTATCGGTCGCCAGCCCGGAAATCCGGATGGTCTTTCCGGCACGCTGAAAGTTCTTGATGCTGATCTGCGGCTTGACCGAGTCCACGCTGAGATTGAGAGTCTGTTTGCTGTCGTGCCCGGCAGCGTCGAAGGCATGGATGACGTACTCGCCCGCGCTGCCCGCGATCTGGGCCTGAAACTGGAAATTGGCGATTTTACGGCTGCCTGGCTGAAGCGGAATGGTCTTGCCGTCCACGGTAATCCTGGTGACTCCCACGTCGTCGAGGGCATATCCCTTGACCAGCGGATGCCGGGTCTGACTGACTCCGCCGTCGCTGGGACTGCTGATGACGATTCGGGGCGCAAAAGTATCTTTGGTGCGTGAACAGCCGCTCAACAGACCGACGAGCAGCAGGGCACAGAGTGGGGCGGCGGGGCGCATATCTGGGGAGTATACCGACCCGCCCTGGGCCTGGGCTGTGGCGGGCGGTCTACCTTGGATCCCCTCTAGGCCTGGCCTGCCCACCATTTGGCCCGGCTGTACGTGGCCTGGCGGTGCATGGCCTAACGGTGCGCGGCCTGGCTGGGCACGGCGCACCCGCAACTGACGCGGCGCGACTAGAATGTTGGGCGTGAGTAGTGTTCCGGCCACCATCTCCCCTTCTGCCCCCCTGCTTCCAGACGGCACGCGTGACGTGCTGCCCGACGAGTGGAGCCAGCGCGAGTATGTGCGCTGGTCGCTCTCGGAGCTGTTCCGTGCCTGGGGGTACCAGGGCGTCGAGCTGCCTGCCCTCGAGTACGCCAGCGCGGCGCACCCGCTAGACAGCCGCGCCTTCAAACTGATCGATACAGGCGGACAGGTGCTGGCCCTGCGAAGCGAATTTACGACCGCGCTGGGGCGACTGGTCGCCACACGCTACCCAGCTGGCCCCTTTCCGCTGCGGCTGCAATACGGCGGGCAGCTGTGGCTGCGGGCGCAGACCAGTGAACTGGGTCGCCTGCGCGAATTTACCCAGGTCGGGGCCGAACTGATCGGCGTGGCGACGGTTCAGAGCGACATCGAACTGCTGGCACTGGCCCGCGCCGCTCTGGACAGGGTGGGCGTGAAGGCCGATCTGGAAGTCGGATTTCCGGGATTCGTGGACGCGGTGCTCGAAGACGCCGGGCTGTCGGGAGCCGCCCGCGACGCCCTGCACGACGCCATCGACCGCAAGAGCGGCGCAGACATCGACCTGGCCGCCACCACCTATGGCCTGAGCAGCGAGGTTACGGGCGTTCTTCACCGTCTGACCGACCTGTACGGCGGGAACGAGGTGCTGGACGAAGCCGGGCGCATGGCCCAGGGCACACGGGCCAGGGCTGCCGTGTCCCACCTGCGGGCGGTGGCGCAGGGCGGCGATCTGACGCTGCTGTTTGATCTGGGCGTCAGCCGCCGCTACGGGTATTACACTGGCATGACTTTCCGCGCCTATGTCGACGGCCTGAATCAGCCCGTGCTGGGGGGCGGACGCTACCAGCTGGCGAATGGGCTGCCCGGTGCGGGCTTCGCCATGGGCCTGGAGCGGCTAGTGCGTGCGCTACCGCCCGGCTTGCCCCCCCACCCCGAAACGGTGCTGGCGCTCGACCTCCCGGCCCTGCACGCGGCGCAACAGGCCGGACTGCGGGCCGAACTGGCCTGGACCGATAACCGGCTGGAACTGAAAACCTATAGCGCCCTGCGCGGCATCCGGCGCTGGGTACAGGGCCGCGAACTGACCGAGGTGCAGGCATGAGTTCGCAGCCTGAACGCTCGGCCAACCACCTGACTCTGGCGCTACCCAAAGGCCGCATTCTGGAAGACGCCATTTCTCTGCTGTCGCGGGCCGGGTTGCCCATTACCATGCCGGAAGCGTCGCGGGCGCTGCGCCACGAGTTTCCAGGCGTGACGGTGCTGGAACTGCGCAATCAGGATGTGCCAGTTTACGTGGACCTCGGCGTGGCCGACGCGGGCATTGTCGGCAAGGACGTGCTGATCGAATCGGGCCGGGCCGTCTACGAACCCGTTGACCTGCGCTTTGCCCCCTGTCACCTGTCGCTGATCCGCGAAGTCGGCGCGTCCGGGCCGATTCACCGGGTCGGCACCAAGTACCCGCACGTGGCGCGGCAGTACCTCGCCGAAAAGGGTATTCCTGCCGAGATCGTCAAACTTAACGGTAACATCGAACTCGCCACGTTGACCGGGCTGGCCGACGCCGTGATCGACCTCGTGCAGACCGGCGGCACGCTGCGGGCCAACAACCTTCAGGAAGTGGACGTGCTGTTCCATTCCTCCGCTCGCCTGATCGTGAACCGGGCGGCCCTCAAGCTGCGGCGTGAGCGGCTGCGGCCGCTGATCGCCCGGCTGCGCGAACTGGTCCGTGAGGAGTCGTAACGCCCGATTTCGCAACACCTCGCCCCAGAATATTTGACAGCATTTCGGCCCCTGGAAAGCAAAACCCAGGGGCGGCTCTCTTGTTCAACACGCCTGTCAAAACTGCACCCCGGCCAATCTAAAGATTAACTCCGACCTCGCTATCACGAAGGGCCGATGGCGGAGGCTAGACTTGAACCATGTTGCCTCCTCTCATCAAACAGGTGCTGGACAATTTCAATTTCGATGTCGATCCTCAGCGCAGCCGGGAAGAAAATGTCGATGAAGTCATCAAAAGTGCGGCGGTCCTGGCTGGCGCCGTCGCCGTCGAACCGATTCCTTTTGCCGACATTCTGGTCATCACACCCGTTCAGGTCAAAATGGTCCTGCACATCGGGAAAATCTACGGCTTCGACCTCTCCACGGAACGCGCGACCGAAATCGTGAGAGAACTGGGGGCGACCGTAGCGTACGGGATCGCGGCGCGGCAGGTCATGCGCGGCATCGCCAAAATGGCCCTCCCGGTCATTGGCGGCCTGATTACGGCCCCAGCGGTCTACGGTTGGACCTTTGCGCTGGGCCGCCTGGCGCAGAATTACTTCGAGCGCAAACGGGATGGCCTGCCGTTCGAAAAGGCCGACAAGAACCGGGTCATTCAGGAAGCCAAGACCCAGACCCGCCGGGTGCTGCCCAGCGCCGAGGACTTCAGCGACCTCGCCAGCGAACTGCGCCGCCGCGCCGAGGAAAAGGCCAAGAACGCGGGCGATTCCAACACCCAGAACTGAAGTGCAGAACCGCAAACACCGCCGGGGCCTTAGCCTGCGGCGGTGTTTGGTTGCTACCAACTACTCTGAATGAGCTTGTAAAGCTGCCCCGCAGAGCGTAGCGGGACGATTCTTAACCGACTGGTACGGACAGGGCGTCCATCACGGCGCGGGTAAAAGTAGCCGTGTCGGCCTGACCGCCCAGATCCCGGCTCGGGTGCGACCTCAGCGCCAGCGAAACGGCGTGGTCTACCCGGTCGGCGGCGTCGTTCCGGTGCAGGCTGTGGCGCAGCAGCATTCCCACGCTCATGATCGCGGCTGCGGGGTTGGCGATTCCCTGCCCGGCAATGTCGGGGGCGCTGCCGTGAATCGGCTCGTACAGGCCCGGCCCGTCGCCCAGCGAGGCACTGGGCATCAGCCCGAGGCTGCCCGGAATCACGGCGGCAAGGTCGCTGAGAATATCCCCGAACAGGTTCTCGGTCACGATCACGTCATAGCGGCTGGGGTCCGACACGATCAGCATGGCTACGCTATCGACGTATTCATGGTTCAGCTGCACCCCGGGGTACTGGCGGTCATGCAGCGCCTGCACGTCGCGCCGCCACAGTTCGGAGACTTCCAGCACGTTGGCCTTGTCTACACTGGTCAGGCGGCCCCCACGCTGCTGCGCCGACTCGAAGGCGACCCGGGCCACGCGCTCGACCTCGGGGGTGGTGTACCGCATGGTGTTGTAGGCGCTGCTCCCCTCGATCTTGCGGTCCTGATCGAAGTAGACGCCGCCCAGCAGCTCGCGCACGATCAGGATATCCACGCCACGGGCCAGTTCAGCCTTCAGCGGCGAGAGGTGCTCCAGCCCCGGCTGCACGCGCACCGGGCGCAGGTTGGCGTAGCAGCCCAGCGCCTGGCGCAGCGCCAGCAGGCCGGATTCCGGGCGCAGCTTGCGCTCCAGCTTGTTCCAGTCGCTGTCCTGTGCGCCGCCCACCGTACCCAGCAGCACGGCGTCGGCGTCTTTCAGCGCGGCGCGGGTCGAGTCGGGAAAAGGCTGGCCCTCGCGGTCGTAAGCGATACCGCCGATCAGGTGTTCTTCGGTGGTCACGTCGGGGGCAACTTCGCGCAGAACCTGCACGGCGGCGGCGGTCACTTCGGGGCCGATCCCGTCGCCGGGCAGAGTGATGATTTTAGGCATGAAAGCAGTCTCCTTGAGTTATGAGTTGGGAAGGGTGTAAGAGGGTAGAGAGGCAGCCAGACGCTCCTGACCCTGCTGAACAAATGTCATGAGCGGAGGCAAAAGCAGACCAGAGAGGATCAGTGCCGTGTCACCCACGCTTCTGAAAAAGATGGCGAGTTGAAATTCAGCAGGCAGCCGCGCGGCGTTACGCACCGCAAAAGCCAGCGCACTGAGTGCTATACCCAGCAGCCACAGACCCCACCAGTGACGAATGGAAGCCGGAGCATAACCGGTGGGCAAAGCAGCGGCTTCCAGCATGAAACTGAACGGTCTAAACCAGCCGAAAAGCGGCAGGAACCACCAGACGGCCATCATCAGGGGTGTTTCGGACATGGGATGACCCAGGCGCACGTAATTGGCCGTCATGCGGTACCACCACGCCATAAATGCAGCGACTACGGCAACCAGTGCTGTAAGCCGCACCCCATTCCAGATGGTGGCAAGACGCTCGAAATGAAGCGTAGACCATACGCCAGCAGTTCCACCCTTCAGCTGGCCGTACAGGAGAAACCCGTACATCTGGCTGAGTAGATCAAGTCCGAGCACCGCCAGAAGCAACCAGATCAGCCGCTGTACCCAAACCAGGCGTTCCTGGTTGGGCAGCAGCAGATTCACGAAGAGTGGCCGGGGTGTCCGTGTCCTGCCTGGGTGCTGTGGGCTTCGAGCTGCTCAGCTTCGACGGCGGCCTGGTCGTGCTCCTTCATGTATTCCAGCCAGCCGCCCGCCTTCTGCACGTCCAGCGCGAACTGCGGCACCGGCACGAAGGTCAGGCTCTGGCCGGTGCGGTTGTTGGTGATGGTGCCCGCCACGAGGTCCAGATTGGCGTCGTCGCCGTCCTGAAAGGCTTCCACGATGCCGTCACATTCCAGGGCCAGAAAGCCGTTGTTGATGGAGTTGCGGTAATAAATCCGGGCAAAGTTGGGGGCGATCACGGCGCTGACGCCCGCGCCGCGCAGCGCCCAGACAGCGTGCTCCCGGCTGGAACCGCAGCCGAAATCCGCCCCGGCTACCACGAGGTCGCCCGGCTTGACGCGCTTGACAAAGTCCTTGTCGTAATCCTGCATCGCAAACTTGGCGAGTTCGGCCTCGTCGTAGGTGGTCAGGTGGCGGGCAGGGATGATCTCGTCGGTGTTGATGTGGTCGCGGGAAAAAACGTGAACTCGGGTCATGATTGCACCTCCGGTGCGTGAGTGGTCAGTGGGACGTAGGAAGTAGGAACTGGTACGCAGTCAGCGGGGCGCGGCAGGCGGTCAGAACGGGGCTTTCGCTCAGGCGTTTTTTCCACCCACCACTGACCACTGACTACTCACCGGGCTTGAACTGGGCAATCGCCAGCAAAAGCTCCTGCGGCACTTCCTCGTCGTACAGGTCGCGCCAGTGTTCGCCGTCGAACGTCACTTCGGATTCGATAAAGGTCTGGGCCAGCGGGTCGGGGTCGCTGATCGCGTCCTTGGGCACGTCGAGGCGCACAGCGACGGGCACGGGAATGTCGGCTTCTGCCGCGTCTTCGTCGGCGTTGAAGGTGTCGAGCAGCATCTTGCGGGTCCAGGCGGCCCACTGCTCGGGGCTTCCGGCTCCGGTGGCGGCTTGCAGGTCGGCCCGCACGCGCCCGGCGTGTTCGGCGTCGATCTCGCCGTCTTCCCACTCGACACTGCCGTCGGCCTTCACGGTCACCTGCACGGTTTCCATATTCAGGATATTGGCAAAGGCGCTCATCAAGTCGTCTTCCTGCGGCTCGGCCTCAGGGTCGTCGTAACTGAGCCAGGTTTCGCCGTCGATGGAATAGGTCGCGCCTACCAGCGGGTAGACCTCCACGTTGCGGCGAGTGGTAAACACGCTGCGAGTCGGGTTTTGCAGCGGTGCGGGTTGGCGCAACTCGAAGAAGGTGCGGCACATGAGGGGCACCTCGTCCGAGTCGTCGGCCTGGTCCTTCATCATTTCCTGGTGCAGCTCGACCCACTCTTCCGGGGCCGCACCGTGCCACTCGCGGGCCACGTCCTCTAGGGCTTCGAGGGCACCTTCAGGCGGGTCGGGTTCCACGTCGATGCGGCCCTCGGCGTACTGCTCCACCCGGAACTGGCCCAGCAGCTCGCCTTCCAGCTCGAAAGCCGGGTGAGTCCGCAACAGATCCATCACGCGCTGCGGGTCGCGGATTGCCGGGAAAGACTCCCACTTCTGGCCGTCAAGCGAGTGCTTCTGCTCACGCAGACGAATCACGCCGCCGTCAAAGGCGATCGCCACGCCTTCCACGTCGTCCAGGGTTTTACCCATCACGATTTCGCCCGACACGCGGCGCAGCGGCGGCACCGGGATGGCCGCGACCTGCTCGGCGGTGTGCAGCACGCCCGGAACGCGGCCCGAGAACACCAGCGCCGTGCGGTACTCGCTGGCCCAGGCGTCGCCCGTGAGCTGGGTCTTTTCGAGCGCGTCGGTCAGGGTACGTTGCAGCGCCTTGTCACCTGGGGCACGGACCAGCGTGACCTGGCCGTCATCCGTCAGGTCGGCCTCGAAGGGGTACACGGTGGGCATCAGGCCCAGTTGTTTGCGTCGTTTGGCTTCACCCATGATGTGTCCAGTATTTCATTCGTCGTCCTTTTCTTCTGCCCCGTGATCGTCTGTCCTGTCATCATCCGCGCCGTCATCATCTGAGCCGTCGTCCAGCAGAAAATCCGGGGCCAGGTTGTGCCAGGTTTCACCGTCGAGCGTCACGGCGCTGGGGGCGTAGGACTGATCCAGCATGCCCGGAGCCGCGTCCAGCAACGCCTTCATCACCTGCATTCGCACGGCCCGTGGCGTTCCGCTCTGACCTTCAGGCACCAGTTCGGCGGTGTGGGCGGCCCAGACTTCCGGCTGCCCCGCGCCGGTGGCCGCCAGGATGCTCTGGCGCAGCGCCCCGGCCTGGGCCTCGGGCAATTCCGATTCAGGCCAGTCGAGGGTGCCGTCGGCGTGAACCGTGACCGTCAAAGTTTGCATATCGAACAGCTGAGAGAGCAGGCCGAAGGGGGCCTCATCGTCGTCTTCACCGCTATCCTGGCCGAACAGAGCAGCCAACGCCGCCTGCTGGTCGGGGGCCGTCAGTTCGCCGGAAGCCGCCAGGTCGCCAGAAGCCGGGGGCAAGGCGATCTCGACCGCCTGATATTTACTCCACTTTTTGCCGTCGCGGGAATATTCCAGCGGGGCCAGCGGCCAGAACTCGACCCCGAACTGACGGATAAACGGCGGCTCGGAGGGCGAAAACAGCGGGGCCAGTTTACGCATCTCGAACGAAACGCGCTTGGCTTCGGGCAACACCCCGGCATCGCCGCCGAACTGCTCGTGGCGGGTTTTCCAGTCGTCGCCCGCGCCGTTGAACAGCTGAACGACGTGTTCGGTCAGTTCCAGCAGGTCTTCCGGCGGGTCGGGTTCGATGTCGATACGGCCCTCACGCCAGTGCAGGGTCACGAAGCGGCCAATCGTTTCGCCGGGCAGCACGAAAGCATGGTGACGGTTTTCCTCGTGCAGGTCGGAAAATTCGGGAACAGGCCGCCACTGTTCGCCGTCGTCCGAGACTTCGAGCCTGTCGAGGCGCAGCTGATCGCCCGTGAGATCGCCGCGCAGCCGCCGCCAGTGCGGAACCGTGATGGCCCGCACCTGTTCCAGCGTGGTGACTGGCTCCGTGGCCGCCCCGGAAAGCAGATAGGCCGTGCAGTATTCGCTGTCCCAGGCGTCGGCAAAAGGCTGGGTCTGCACGAGGGCATTGACCACCGCCTGCGCCGCCTGTTCGTCGCCCGGCACGAGACTGGAAATGTGGAGGTGGCCGTCCGATTCGAGTCTAATCTCGAAACGGATGCCGGGGGGGGGTTGGAAGTGAATGTTGGTCATTGGGGTTATGGTAAGTGGTCAAGAAGGGCTTGTGGCGTGTAGCGAGTGGAAAAAGTGGATGTGGACGGTTTTTTTCACTGACCACTACTGACTTACGGCGTTATTCCCGCGCGAGCAGCAGGCCGCCGAAGCCCAGCATGACGGTGCCGCCCACGCGGTCAATGGTTTTGCGCGCCCGCAAATAGGCGTTTTGAACCGGCGCGGTCGATAGCCCGAAAGCCACCAGGGTGAACCACAACACGCTGAGGCCAAACACGATCAGCCACGCGCCCAGCTTGAGGCCCGGCGTGGCCCCTGCGCCCAGCAAGCTGGAGAACACGCTGCCGAAAAACACGGCGGCCTTGGGGTTGGAAATGTTGGTCAGAAACCCAGTCCGCAGCGCCTGCCAGTCTCCCAGCGGCGCGGTGACGACGCTGTGCCCGCCTTCCGCGCCCGCCTGGAGGCTGGAACGCCAGAGATTAAAGCCCATCCACAGCAGGTACAGCCCGCCTGCCACCTTGATGGCCGTGTGAATCCAGGGAAACGCCTGAAAAATCAGGTTCACGCCCAGCAAGGCAAAACCCGCCCAGCAGCCGATGCTGAGGGCCACGCCCAGACCTGCCAGCACTGCCGCCCGCCGCGAACGCGACACGGCGGTCTGCGACACCAGTAGCACGTCGGGGCCGGGAACGATCAGCAGGACGGTTTGAATGACCGCGAGTGTTAGGAGAATGTGCACAGAGGAAACCTCAACAGCAATAGAAAGTTGTCTTTGATTAGAAGACCCGTGAAATCGTCCATACCCCTGACACGATGGTCAAGGGCATAACCAATGTGACCAGCAATACGTTCCATTTCTCATGGTGCAAGATTCTCTTGTTACGCGACAACTGATAGAGGTAGATCAGGCACATCGCGAAGGTCGGCCCTAGCAGCGTGGACAGATTGACTGTCCATAGCATCAACGGTAGATAGGCAAAGTAAGTCAGGACAGCAGCCGGAAAACTCTTTCTGACATCTCGCAGTACGAGACTCGCCAAACCCCAACCTAAAACGGCTGGAATGAGAATCAGCGGCGAGTTGGGCCACATCACAGTTCAGTCCGCCGCGTTCGTGTCGTTGCCCTCGGCATCGTACTGGCGCGGGTCGGCCAGATGACCGGCCACCGCACTCGCCGCCACTGTCGCCGGACTCGCCAGATAAATCTGCGCCGAGGGGTCGCCCATGCGCCCCACAAAGTTGCGGTTGCTGGAGCTGATGCACACGTCGTCCGGCCCCAGCACGCCCGAGTGCATTCCCAGGCACGCGCCGCAGCTGGGGTAGCTGACGCTCGCGCCCGCGTCCACGAAGATTTCCAGCAGCCCTTCCTGCGCCGCCTGCTTCCAGATGGCCTGGGTCGCCGGAACCACGATCATCTGCACGTTCTCGGCCACTTTGCGGCCCTTCAGAATCCGGGCCACGTCGCGCAGGTCGGTGATGCGCCCGTTGGTGCAGCTGCCCACGTAGGCGTGTGAGACGGCGATCTTGTCGCTGCCCGCCACCTTGCCGTTGCTGGGAATGTGCGGGTAGGCGATGGTCGGCTCGACCCGGCTGGCATCAATCTCGACGACCACTTTGAATTTCGCGTCGGTATCGGAGGCGTATTCGGTGTATCCGTCAGGATTGACGCCACGCACACGCATGTATTCGCGCGTGGTGTCGTCCACGGCGATGATGCCGGTCTTGCCGCCCGCTTCAATCGCCATGTTGGTCAGCGTAAAGCGGCCTTCCATGTCGAGGTTGTCAATGTAGTCGCCGACCCACTCCATGACCATATAATTCGCGCCGTCGGCCCCGATTTGCCTGATGACTTCCAGCACGATGTCCTTGGGGGTTACCCCAGGATTGGTCTGGCCCGAGACCTTGATCAACATGGTTTCGGGCACTTTGAACCACACCCGGCCCGCGTAGATCGCCCCGGCGAGGTCGGTAGAGCCGACGCCAGTGGCAAAAGCGCCCAGTGCGCCCGCGTTGCAGGTGTGAGAATCACCGGAAACCAGCGTCTGCCCCGGCTTCATCAGGCCGGTGTTTTCCAGCACCACGTGCGCGATGCCGCCGCGCCCCACGTCGAAAAAGTTCTTGATGCCGTTTTTCTGCACCCAGGCTTTGAGGGTCTGGTACATCTGCGCGGCCTTGATGTTCATGGCGGGCACGCTGTGGTCGGGCACCGCCACGATCTGGTCGGGGTTGAACACCTGGTCCATCCCCCGGTCTTCCAGCATTTGCAGGGCGGCGGGCGTGGTGATCTCGTGGCACAGCACCCAGTCGGTGGCGCACTCAATCAGCTGGCCGGGCACCACATGGTCGTGGCCGCTGTGGGCCGCCAGAATCTTCTCGGCAATCGTCATTCCCATACGCTTTTTCCTCCTGCGATCCCAAAAACCCCGTCAGCATGTGAGGCTGCGGGGCAATTTCCGAACGCTGTGACTCCGCGCCCGATGCCCCCGAGCGGCCAATGCAGCGGCGGCGTCGAACATGCCGCCAGTCTAGCGCGGTCGGCAGCCGGGGCACCCAAAAGATATGGTGATGGTACCTATAAGCCAAATCTATTTCACTTCTTCCAGCCTGAAGCCGCCCCGTTTTCCTTCCACCAGCCGTGCAAAAGGCGTCCGTGGGTCGTGCGGCGTACAGATGACGGCCCCCTGCTCGTGCCAGACCGGAAGGTACTTTTTGCGCGTTTCCAGGGTGAGCACCGGGTACAGGTCGAAGCCCATGATGTAGGCATACGGCGCGTGCGCCAGCGTGGGCATCAGATCGGCGCAGTACACCAGCGTCTGCCCCTCACTTTCCAACACCACGGCCTGCTGGCCAAGGTTATGCCCCGGCACCGGCAGCACGCTCAGGCCCGCCAGCAGCTGGGTTTCGCCGTCCACCAGGTCGAACAGCCCGGCGTCTAGCACCGGCAAAAAGCTCTCGGGAACATAGGCGGCGCGGCTGCGCTCGTGGGTGTGGGTGGCGTCATGCAGCTCCTGCTTTTGCACCACATAGCGGGCGTTGGGAAAGGTCGGCTCGCCCATCAGGTTGGTGTTGCGCCCGCAGTGGTCGAAGTGCAGGTGGGTATTGATAACCAGATCGATGTCGTCCACGTCCACGCCGACTTCGGCCAGTCCCCGGAAGACCGTTTCGTCGCGTTCCAGGGCGTACATCTGCTCGAATGTTTCGCCGCCCCGGTCCCACATCCCCGTTTCGACCAGAATGTTTTTGCCGCCCAGCCGGATCAGCAGGGGATTGATCCGCAACTGAATGCGGTTGTCTTCGTCGGCAGGCGCGACTTTTTCCCACAGCAGCTTGGGCACGCTGCCGAACATGGAACCTCCGTCGAGGCGGAAAAGACCGTCGGTGAGGGAATACACGTCTGCCGCGCCGACCTTGCGATGTTTGAGCCAGGACATGGCTTTACTTTAACGGAGGGGCCAGGGTTAATCGTTTCAGAACAGGTGCGTTACAGTAAAGCCCGTGACGACGAAGGCTGCCGAACCCAACCTGCTGCTGCAAATGTGGCGCTTGCCCCACGTACCGGGGCTGTCGCTGTCGGTCTTTATGCTGGGCTTCGGCCTGTCGCTGGCGCTGCCCTACCTGTCGCTGTTCGGGGTCAACGCCGTCCATATGTCTCCGGTGCAGCTAGGGATTTTCCTGACGCTCAACGCGGTCAGTTCGGTGGCGATCAGCACGCTGCTGGCCCGCTGGTCGGACCGGCTGCCCAACCGCAAACCCCTCGTGATGTTCACGCTGGCCGCCGGGCTGCTCGGCTACGTGCTGCTGAGCTTCCTGCGCTCCTATCCCCTGCTCCTGCTCACCGGAATGCTGCTGATGGGCAGCGCCGCCGCCGCTTTTCCACAGGTCTTTTCGTTTGCCCGCGCCCACCTGAACAACGCGCCGGGCGACCTGCCCGAGCGGGCCGTGACGGTGCTGCGCTCGATCTTCAGCCTGGCGTGGGTGGTGGGGCCTGGACTGGGGGCCGTGCTGCTGGCAAAGCTAGGTTTTCAGGGCATTTTCCTGAGTACGGCGGCATGCTTCGTGCTGGCGGCGCTGCCCCTGCTGCGGATACCGGGCCAGGCCCCACGGCCCTCGGTAGCGGCGCAGCAGGCCCTGGCCGAGGCCACGCAGGCCCCGCACATCCCGGTGCTCTGGCCCGCGCTGGCCTTCGTGCTGTACGGCATGAGCATGAGCATGGGCATGTCCATGTTCCCGCTGCTGATGACCCACGACCTGCACGGCACGGAAGGGCAGGTCGGCTTTCTGGTCGGGCTGTGCGCCCTGCTGGAAATTCCGGCGATGCTGGTGCTGGTGTTCCACAAGAGCCTGCCCACCACCGAGCGGCTCATCAAGGGGGCGTTCCTGCTGTTCGTGGTGCATTTTGCCCTGATCTATCTGGCGCAGGGCATGGGGCTGCTGATCGTGGCGCAGGTGCTGCGGGCCGCCGTGCTGGCGATCGCCGCCGGACTGGGCATGCTGTACTTTCAGGAGCTGATGCCCGGGCGTTTTGCCGCCGCCACCACGATGTTTTCCAATACCGGCAGCATCGGCAGCATGCTCGCGGGCATCGTCTCGGGCCTGTGCGCCCAGTGGTTCGGCTACCGCGCCGTGTTCCTGCTGTGCGCGGCGCTGACCTTCGCCGGGTGGGTGGTCATGCAGACGCTGGTGAAGCGCAGCCGGGCTGTCAGTACTGAGCAGGGAGTGAGCAGTAGGAAGGGCGCGTAAGCCAAAGCTTCTGCTCCCCTCCACTTACCACTTACTTTTTACAGCCCGCCCTGATCCCGTCGGCCAGTGCCCCGGCGTCCTGACCGTCGCGCACGGCGTTGATAAAGGCGCTGCCGACCACCACACCGTCGGCGACCTGCGCGACCTGGGCAGCGGTTTGGGCATCCTTGACGCCGAAGCCGACCACCACCGGCACCCGCGCGTACTGCCGGGCGAGTTCCAGCATCCGGGGCACCTCTCCCAGGGCCGACCCCTCGCGCGTTCCGGTAATGCCGATCACGCTGACGGCGTACAGGAAGCCGGTGCAGGCCTCGGCCACCAGCTTCACGCGCTCGGGGGTAGAGGTCGGCGCGATCAGGAACGTGACCGCCAGACCGTATTTGGCCGCCAGTGCCGCGATTTCGATGTCCTGGTCGGGTGGCAGGTCGGGCAGGATCAGGCCGTCCACGCCCGCGTCGGCGGCCAGCTGCATGAACTGTTCCGGCCCCACGGCGTAGATCGGGTTGACGTAGGTCATGATGACGATGGGCGTGTCGTGCGTCTGGCGCAACTGTTTGACCAGTTCGATGGTCACGCGCGTGCTGGTGCCGCCCGCCAGCGCCTGCTCGGACGCCCGCTGGATGGTCGGCCCGTCGCCCAGCGGGTCGGAGTACGGAATCCCTACTTCCATGATGTCGGCGCGGCTCAGCAGTTCGGCGGCCACCTCGGGGAATTTTGCGTAACTGGGGTATCCGGCGGTCATGAACGGAATGAAGGCGGCGCGGCCCTCGGCTTTGGCACGGGCAAACGCCGCGTGCAGGCGCTCCACTCCTCTGTTCGTGGTTGCAGTCATGCCAGGACCTCCGGCTGCATTTTCGGCGCGGCTGTCTGTGTCTCCACACTTTCCGCCCTGCTATCCCCCTCGCCACGCTGCATTTCCAGCAGGCGCATGACCTCGGCCACGTCCTTGTCGCCGCGCCCGGACAGGTTGATGACCACGACCTGCTCGGGCTTCAGCTGCCCGGCCAGTTTGACGCCGTGGTAGACCGCGTGCGCCGATTCGATGGCCGGAATCAGGCCCTCCAGGCGGGTCAGCAGCTGAAAGGCTTCGAGGGCCTGCGCGTCGGTCACGGGCACGTACTCGGCCATGCCCGAATCGGCGTAGTAGCAGTGCTCCGGCCCGATACCGGGGTAATCCAGCCCCGCGCTGATGCTATGCGGCGGCACGATCTGGCCCTCGTCGTCGTTCATCAGGTACATCAGGCTGCCATGCAGCACACCCACCCGGCCCCCGGCCACGCTGGCGGCGTGCTTGCCCGTCTCGACCCCTTCCCCGGCGGCCTCCGTGCCGATCAGGCGTGGGCGCTGCTCGGGGGGCAGGTACGCGAACGGCGCAAAAATGCCGATGGCGTTGCTGCCGCCGCCCACGCAGGCCACGATGGCGTCGGGAATCTCGCGGCCTTCCTGTTCCAGCATCTGCGCCTTGACTTCCACCCCGATGATGCTCTGGAAGTCGCGCACCATCGCCGGATACGGGTGCGGCCCCACCACGCTACCCAGGATGTAGAAGGTGTCGCGCACGTTGGTCACCCAGTCGCGGATGGCCTCGTTGGTGGCGTCCTTGAGCGTTCCCGTGCCGCTGGTCACGGGCCGCACTTCCGCGCCCAGCAGGCGCATGCGGAACACGTTGAGGGCCTGGCGGCGCATGTCTTCCTCGCCCATGTAGACCACGCATTCCAGACCCAGCAGTGCGGCGGCAGTGGCGCTGGCGACCCCATGCTGCCCCGCGCCGGTTTCGGCCAGCACTTTCTTTTTGCCCATGCGCCGGGCCAGCAGCGCCTGCGCCAGACAGTTGTTGATCTTGTGCGCCCCGGTAAAATTCTGGTCTTCGCGCTTGAGGTAAATCTTCGCGCCGCCCGCATGCTGGGTCAGGCGCTCGGCCAGATACAGCGTGCTGGGACGGCCCACGTAGTCGCGCAGCAGGTAGTCGAGTTCCTTCAGAAATTCGGGGTCTTTTTTAGCGACCTGATAGGCCTGTTCCAGTTCGTCGAGGGCCGGAATCAGCGTTTCGGGCACATAGCGCCCACCATAGCGACCAAACCGCCCACGGGCATCCGGCAGCGGAAAATCAGGAATCGAGAGGGACATGCTCCGATGGTAGAAGTGTTCGCGGGCCGCACGCGCCGGACTTTTAGACAAGCTGTCTAAGTTTGAAGCGTGAAGCCCGTGGTGAATCGACTGGTCTGGCCCGCTCATACGGATTCCGCTCAATTCCGCCACACCTGGAAAGGAGCCGGCTGTGGCTCTGCAAGCAGCTCTACGAGTCCATACCGCGAAACCCGTATCTTTTCCTACTCGCTGTCTTGGGCAGATCAGCACCTGTATGGGGCTTGCCTGCTTCTTGGGCAGAACAGCACCCGTATGGGGCTTGCCCGCTTCTTGGGCAGAACGGACTCGCTTGACTTGGAAAGCTGCACAGCAGAGCAAGCCTGACCGCATCCGCTCTGCTCCGCAGCTTTGCAAGTCGGATTGAATCACTGCGTACCCGGTTCAATCGGAATCCTTATCAGGCCGCCTAGAGACGGGAAGCGTCCGGACTACCCACTTAGGTCAGCAGGACAACGGACCGGCAATTTCACTCTATGCTGGGATGACTTCTGCCCATTTCCTTTATACTGGCCGTCAGTTTTAGACTGAGTTCAAGAATCCAACATCCCCCGCGCTTTCGCCTGCGCTCCCGGAGGTTCTGCCGTTGCTGCCCACCATCCATAAAGTCCTGTTCTTTATTTTTGCCGTCGTGGCCGCCGTTATCGCGGGCTACGGCTTCTACCGCCTCTACCTGCGAATCGGGCGCGGCGCACCCGCCACCGAAAGCCGCACCGATAACTTACCGGCACGCATCGGCTACGCGCTGGTCACCTCGCTGACGCAGGAGCGCACCTTCCGCAAACGGCCCTGGATTAGCGTGCTGCACGCCTTTATTTTCTACGGGTTCACCTACTATCTGCTAGTCAATGTGATTGACGGGCTGGAAGGGTACTTTCACTTTTCCATTCGCAGCGACAACTTTCTGGGCGGGGCGTACAACTTTCTGGCCGACCTGCTGAGCCTCGGCGTGCTGATTGGTGTGATTGGGCTGGTCATCCGCCGCCTGTGGACGCCCAGCAAGCGCGACTTCCGCTTTACCGAAAAAACGCTGCTGCATCCGCTGGTCAAGGACAACTACATCAAGCGCGACAGCCTGATCGTCTCGGCGTTCATCTGCTTTCACATCCTGAGCCGCGTCATCGGCAACGCCGCCAAGATGGTGGAAGAATCGCGCCTGCACGGCCATTACGACGCCCTGCAACCCTTCGCGTCGGGCATGGGCCGCCTGCTGTTCAACGGGCTGAGCGACAACGCCATCGAGGGCTGGCGCATCTTCGGGTTCTGGGGCGCGCTCGCCAGCATTCTGGCGTTTATGGCGTACTTTCCGTACTCCAAGCACATCCACATTTTCATGGCCCCGCTCAATTACGCGCTCAAGCGGCCCGTTGGCAGCGGCGTTTTGCCCCCGATGAAGGGCCTGGAAGAAGCGATGGAGTCGGAAGAACCCAAACTGGGCGTGGAAAAACTGGAAGAACTGGAGTGGCCGCGCCTGCTGGACGCCTACTCCTGTATCCAGTGCAACCGCTGCCAGGACGTTTGCCCGGCCAACGCCACCGGCAAGGCGCTCAGCCCGGCCGCGCTGGAAATCAACAAGCGCATGGAGCTGAACACCATCGCCATGCAGCACAGCCCCTTTACGCTTAAGCCCGCCGCTTACGAGGCCGGGGCCAGCACCGCGCACCCATTGCTGGAATTTGCCATCAACGAGGAATCGGTGTGGGGCTGCACCACCTGCGGGGCCTGTATGCAGGTCTGCCCCGTGCAGGACGAGCAGATGCTGGACATCATCGACATTCGCCGTCATCAGGTGATGGTCGCCGGGGAGTTTCCGCCGCAGCTGCAAACCGCCTTCCGGGGGATGGAACGCGCCAGCAACCCCTGGGGCATCTCCCGTGACAAGAGGATGGAATGGGCCGAGGGCCTCAAGGTACCCACCATCGACGAAAACCCCGAACCGGACGTGATTTACTGGGTCGGTTGTGCCGCCGCTTACGACCCCGGTGCCCAGAAGGTGGCCCGCAGCTTCGTGCAACTGCTGGACAAGGCGGGCGTGAATTACGCCGTGCTGGGCAAGAAGGAAGCCTGCACCGGCGACTCGGCCCGCCGCGCCGGGAACGAGTTCCTTTATCAGCAGCTGGCCGCCGAGAACGTGGAAACGCTCAATCAGATTGCGCCGAAGCTGATTGTGGCGACCTGCCCGCACTGCATGAACGCCATTGGCAACGAGTACCGCCAGATTGGTGGGGACTACCAGACCATCCACCACACCGAGTACCTGGAGCGCCTGGTGGCCGCCGGAAAACTGCCCACCGCGCAGCTGGCCGACGACGTGGTGTATCACGACCCCTGTTACCTGGGCCGCCACAACGGCGTGTACGACGCCCCCCGCAACCTGATTACCAAAATGGCAGGCGACATTCTGGACATTGAGCGCCAGCGCGAAAACAGCTTTTGCTGTGGCGCGGGCGGGGCGCAGTTCTGGAAGGAAGAAGAAGAAGGCCGCGAGCGCGTCAGCGACAACCGTTTCCGCGAGTTGCAGGCCCGCCTGGACACCGCCGCCGAGCGCAGCGCCGCCTATGCCAACGGCGAGGAAATCCACGAGAAAGTGGTGGCGGTGGGCTGCCCCTTTT
>JAGLBK010000019.1:0-2562 GCA_018260275.1 Deinococcus sp. | reverse complement strand
AAGGACGTGGCCGAGCTGATGCTGGAAAGCGTGCAGCGGGCCAGCGGCGAGTGGGTGCCGCACGCTGCTGCCCCCGCTGAACCCGTCGCGCCTATCGCGGGTGGGCAGGCCGTCCCCGTCCCCAACGCTGCTCTGCCGATGGAGCGCACCGGGCAGGCCCCCGCTGCCGATGCCCCCGCCGATGTGGTGGGCACCACCAGCGCCGACGTGCAGAACGCCCAGCCCGGCAGCCCCGTCGCCAACGCGGGCACCCAGCCTGAGGCTCAGGCGGCGGCTCCCAGCCCCAACCCGACAGATACGGCGGCCCCCGCCCGCAAGTCGTGGAAGCCCAAAGCCAGCGGGGACGATGTGGCGAGTGTGCCCGCCGCGCCTGCTACCCCAGCTGCACCAATTGAAACGGCAACGGATACCGGACGGAAAGCCTGGAAGCCGAAAGCCAAGAGCGACGACGTGAGCGCCGCGCCAGTTGCTGCCCCTACGCCTGCCGCCCCTGCCGGTGAAGCTCCAGCCCGCAAAGCCTGGAACCCCAAAGCCAAAGCGGATGATGTCAGCCCCACGCCAGTCACCGCTCCTCAGGCCGCTGCCCCCGCTGAGACGGCCCAACCTGCCCCGGCTCCAGCGGCAGCAGGCGAGCGCAAAAAGTGGACGCCGAAAGCCGCTCCGGCTGCCGAGGCCAGTGCGCCAGCCAGCCCGGCTCCAGTCGCCCAGGCCAACGCGCCCATCATTGACCCGCTGCCTCAGCCTGATTCTGTTCAGGCCAGCACAGTTCAGGCCACTGCGCCAGCAGCCACAGGCGAACGCCCCAAGTGGCAGCCCAAAGCGAAAGCCTCAACTACTCCACAAGCTACAGGCCACACGCCACAAGCTGCACAGGCCGAACCCATCACCGAGCACGTTCAGCTGGCCCAGGTCGGCGAGAACAAGCTGGAAGAAGGCGTGGAAGCGACCTCGCACCACGGCGGCACCGACTTCCCCACCCAGCCCACCACGGAACCTTCCGTGAATGCTGAAACGGGGCGCAAGAAGTGGCAGCCGAAGAAGAAAGACTGAGCAAGGCCCATTCATAGAAAACCCGCGTGCAGCCAGCTCCGGCCCACGCGGGTTTCTTTTGCTCTCTGCCCAGCGTCAGGTCGGTTGCTCGCCCTTCGCCCTGAGGGTATCGGCCACGGTCGGTCGCTTGAAATCGTCGTTCCGGGCCGCGTCGTGATAAGTGCGGATGTCGCCAGGAATCTGCGCCACATCGTCTACCAGCTTGAACAGCCTGAGGTCGTCGGCGGCAATGGCCCCATTCTCGACCAGCGAAGTCTGAAACCATTCGACCAGCCCGCGCCAGTGCGCCTCGCCCACGAAGTAGATCGGCACGGGGCGCATTTTGCGGGTCTGTACCAGCGTCAGCAGTTCCATCATCTCGTCGAGGGTGCCGAAGCCGCCCGGAAAGGCGATGAAAGCGTGAGCATACCGCGAGAGCATCACCTTGCGGGCGTGAAAATACTCGAATTCCAGCGAGAGGGTCTGGTACGGGTTGTGCTTCTGCTCGTGCGGCAAAATGATGTTCAGGCCGATGCTGGTGCCGCCCGCCTCGAACGCCCCCTTATTGGCCGCCTCCATGATGCCGGGACCGCCACCGGTCATGACGCCGTAGCCCGCCGCCACCAGTTCGCGCCCCAGCGTTTCGGCCAGGCCGTAGTAGCGGTCGGTCAGCCGGGTACGGGCGCTGCCGTAAACCGTGACCAGCGGGGCCTGAACATGGGCCAGCCGGTCAAAGCCGATCGAAAATTCACCGATGATGCGGAACATCCGCCAGGCGTCCTCGGTCATGCGGTCGAGGGCGTAGTGGGGCGTGTCAGCCTGTAAATCTGGGCGGGTCATGCTCCAGAGTGGCGCGGCAAGGTCAGCGAATCAAGTGCCAGAGCAATGCGCCGTTGAGACACAGCAGCAGCGAGTATGGAAAGGCGACATTCAGGCTCAGCACGCCGATGACCGTTAGCACTCCCGCAACCAGCTTGATCCGTCGCAACGAACCGTTCCACCAGGTCAGTCCACCGAACAACAACACAAGAGCCAGCAGCCCCAAAACCGCTGAGAATGCGGCAGCCACAATCCAACCGGGAGCATCTGGCAGCTGAGATTTACCGCCAAGGAGTTGAAAGATTCCGAGAATCGGTAGCGTGGCGGCCAGCAGGTCGATTCCCACGCCCCACCGCCGCAACTGGATTCCGACTTCAGACATGACAAAAGAATAACCCCCACCCACATGGGGCAGGGGCCTTAGCTTTAGCCGTTACCTACAAGCCACAAGCCACGGGCTACAGGCTAATCAGGAACGGATCTTCCAGCGCCTCACAGATGAACCGCAGGAACCGCGCCGCGTCCGCCCCGTCGATCAGGCGGTGGTCGTAGGTCAGCGAGAGCGGCAGCATGTTACGCGGTACGAACTCGCCCTTTTCCTTGTCCCAGACGGGTTCCATGCCGCCGCGTGACACGCCCAGGATGGCGACCTCGGGGCTGTTCACGATGGGCGTAAACGCGTGCCCACCAATGCCACCGAGGTTGGAAATCGTG
>JAGLBK010000199.1 GCA_018260275.1 Deinococcus sp. | reverse complement strand
GGCCAAGCACGTCGTCGTGACCATGTGCGTCGGCGGCGGCATGGGCGCGGCGGGCCTGTTCGAAGTGCTCTGAGCTAACCAGCCATACTTGAAGACGCGCCGAGGGGAAACCCGGCGCGTTTTTTATGGTTCCGATTTTGTGGGGGTGCATCCCATCAGGCTGGGTCAAGCCCTAAGGGAAATAATTTGTCATGCTGATCACACGCCCCCCCTCCCTTTGCTAACGCAAGGCCCTCCGTCAGGCAGCTCTGCGAGTCCCCCGCAGGTGGGGAAGGTGAAGAAGCAAAGACAGTGAGATAGGGAAATAGTGCGTCACAATAGGCAAAAAAAGCCCCCTCCCCTTGCGGGGGGGGTTGGGAGGGGGGTGGAGAGCGCTAGCTCTCCCATTCTGGTGGGATGCACCCGTTTTGTGGCTCCGGGCCGACGATGCACCAGAGCGCGCGCTATATTTTCCGTTATGCGCGTACTTCACACCGCCGATTTCCATGCCGGACGGCTCCTGCGGGGCTATGACCGCACTCCCGAAATTCACGAGGCGCTGGTCGAGATCGCGGCGCTGGCAAAATCCGAGCGGGCCGACGCGGTGCTGATCTCCGGCGACCTCTTCGACACCGGGAACCCCTCCGCCGACGCCGAGGCGGCTGTGTTCGACTTCTTTTTGCGGCTGCGCGACGCGGGCATTCCGGCTATCGCCATCGCCGGAAACCACGACAGCCCCGCCCGCCTGGGCAGTGTCACGGGGCTGCTTGGCTGGATCGGCATTCAAATGGTCGCCCAGCCCACCGCCAACCCGCTAGACATGGTGCGCGGCATCGAAACGAAGTCGGGCGAGTCGCTGGTTGTGGGCGCTTTGCCCTATCTCTCGGAGCGCAGACTGGTCAAGGCCGCCGACTTGCTGAACGGCGACGTGGGCGCGTGGCGGCAGAAATACCGCGAAGGCATGGGCTTTTTTCTGCGGCGGCTGGGTGAGGGCTTTCGCGCAGGCAGCGTGAACATGCTCATGGCCCACACCACCATCGACGGCGCGGTGCCCAGCGGTTCCGAGCGCACAATCGAGTTCGACCTGACCAACCAGTACACGCTCTCGGGCCTGCAACTTCCGGCGGGGGCGCAGTACGTGGCACTGGGGCATATCCACAAGCCGCAGACCGTTTCTGAAGCGCCGCTGGCCGCCTATCCGGGCAGCATCATTCAACTCGATTTCGGTGAGGGAGGCGAGAAAAAACAGGTTAATTTAGTCGAGGTAGAAGCCGGACGCACCGCCCGCATTACCCCGATTCCGCTGGCGAGCGGGCGCGAACTGCGTACGATCCGTACCGATCTGGATACGTTAGAAGCTCGGCTGGAACGCGAAAAGGAGTTCACGGGGCTGCTCAGGGTGGTCGTGCGTGCGCCGGGAGGCACCGCGCTGCCGGGCCTCAAGGACCGCGTGCTGCGGGTCGCTCCGAACAGCCTGGCCGTCGAGCTAGACGCGCAGCATGAAGAGCTCGCCCTGCCCGAATTAAGACGCGAGGGCCTGAGCCTGATGGAACTCTATGAGCGTTACTGGCAAGAAAGGCGCGGCGAGTTGCCCGCTGACCTCCGCGCCGCGTTCAAGGAAGCTGACGAAGCCGCCCGCGAGGAGATTCCGGCATGACCAGAACTTCCACCACTTGCCCACAGGAGGCCCCATGCGCCCGCTGAAACTTGACCTCCAGGGCTTCACGGCCTTCCGGCAACTGACCGAACTGGATTTTAGCGACCTTGAACTGTTCGCGCTGGTCGGGCCGACTGGCAGCGGCAAAAGCAGCCTGCTCGACGCCATGACCTTCGCGCTGTACGGGCAGACTGCGCGGCTGGGCGCTTTGGGCCTCGACGCGCTGATCTCGCAGGGCGAACGCGCCCTGAGCGCGTCTCTGACCTTCGAGGTCGGCGGCGTCACCTACCGCGCCTCGCGCACCAAGGGCCGCAAGCAGGCCGAAAACGAGGTGCGCTTCGAGCGCCTGGACGAAGATGGCCGCTGGACTGGCCTCAACGACGGCGGCAGCAAGGCCATCTCCGAACGCATCCGCAAGGTGGTGGGGCTGGACTTCAAAACCTTTACCCGCAGCGTCATGCTGCCACAGGGGGAATTTGCCAGCCTGCTGCACGGCAACGGCAAAGAGCGTCAGATGCTCCTGGGCGAACTGACCGGTCTTGACCACGTGCAGGAGATGCAGAAGGTCGCCTCCGAGCGGGCCAGAGACCTTAAGGCCGAGTCGCAGAGCCTGAACAATGTACTGCTTAGCGAATACGCCAGCGTGACCCCCGAACTGATCGCCGGGCTGCGGGCCGAACGTGAACGCACCGACGCGGAGGCCCAGCAACTCAGCGAGACCCGCGAGCAACTACAAACCCAGGTCAACCGCCTGCACGAAGCCGAAAAAATCTGGCGGCAGCACGAGGAAACGGCCCGGCGACTGAGCACCTTGCAGTCGCGCTCGGCCAGTATCCAGCAGGGCGCCACCAGAGCGGCCCAGGCCCGGCGCGTGGCGGGCGTCATGCCGCTCATCGACGCTGCCGAGCGTGCCCGAATCGCCCACGAACGCGAGGCCCGCGAATTAGCGCAGGCTCTGGCCGCAGCCCAGAGTGCCGCGCAGCAGAGCGACCAGGCCGCCGCGCACGCCTCACAGGCCCAGGCTCAAGAAGCCCGGATTCCGGAACTTGAACAGCGGGCCGAAACCCTGCGCGAGGCCGAAGCCGATGCCGCTCGCCTCAAACGCGCTGGGGGCACGCCTCAGACGACCCACCCTAGCCCGCTCCCCTGGGACGAAGAGGCTCACCACGCCGCCCGTGAAGCCGCCCAGAAAGTCGAAAAGATCAGGCTGGAGCGCGTGCAACTCGAAACCCAGAAGGTCAGCCTGAAAGCGGCCCAGGAACGCTTCGCCGCCGAGCAAAAACTGCACGCCGCCGAGAGCGACGAACTGGAGCGGGTCAGACGCGAAGGCACCACCGCCAAAGCGGACCTTGCAGCCGCCCAGAAGAACCTGGAAGAAGCCAAGCTCGAAGGCGGGCTAGCCTCCTACCGCCCGCACCTGCATGTCGGTCAGGACTGCCCGCTGTGCCTGCAAACGGTCAGACAGCTGCCTCAGGCGCCTCTGGCAGACCTGCGTGCCCTGGAACAGAAAGTCACCATGCTGGCTGCCACCCAGGACGAGCGCCGCAACCGCTTCAGCGAACTCCGCGGCCAGCTTAAGAGCCGCGAAACGTGGCTGAGCGAAAAACTCGCCGAGAACACTGACTGGGAAGCGCAACTGGCCCAGCGTGAACAGGATCTGCGGCAACTCGAAAGTCACATCACGGGCGATCCCCAGACCGAAGCGTTGCGTCTGCTGGCTGGACTGGCGGCGCGGGTCCGGGCCGCAGGCAGTGACCCCGCAGCAGCCCGGCGGCAAGCCCTAGGGGACATCCAGAAGATTCGTCAGGACATTCAGAGTACGGCCACTGCCCTGGCCCGTGCTCAGGGTGATCTCGCCGCCGCCAACGCGACGCTGAAAGCTGCGCAGACCAATTCAGCGCAGCGACAAGCCGACTGGCAACAGGCCCAGCGGGGACTGGAAACAGCACTGGAAGCACTGCAACTGACCGTGCCACAAGCCCGCGCGGCGGCCTTACCTGAAAACGAAATCACGTCCCTTGAGCATGCGGCGCGTGATTACGCCGCCCAGGTCGCCCAGTTGCAGGAAGCCGTGGCCGAGCTGGAGCGGCAGCTGGGCGCTTTCCCCTTCGTGCCCGCCGAACTTGCTCAGGCCACCCGTGATCTCAGCGCCACGGACGCCGCTCTGAGCACCATACGGGAGCGGGCCGGAAGACTGGCGGAGCAGGAACGCGCTGGCCGTGAACGCCTGGAACGGAAAAGTGAAATCGAAAGCCGTGCCACAGCCATAGCCAACCGTTTCGACACCTGGCAGGCCCTGACCAACAGTCTGAAAGCCAACGAATTTCAGCAGTTCCTCCTTGCCGAAATTGAGGCCCAACTCCTGACACGGGCTGGCATTCTCCTGCACGAAATCAGCGACGGACGCTACCGCCTGGCCCTGGAAAACAGCGACTACGTGGTGCAGGACCTCTGGAACGCGGGTGAAGCACGCGGCGTCAAAACCCTTTCCGGCGGCGAAACCTTCCTGGCTTCACTAGCCCTTGCCATAGCCCTGAGCGATTATCTGGCTGGAAACAAGATTCTGGGGGCACTGTTCCTGGATGAAGGCTTCGGCACCCTAGACCCTCAGGCCCTTGAAGCCGTCGCCGGAGCCTTGGAAAGTCTGCGTACCCAGGGCCGGATGGTCGGCGTGGTCACCCATGTCGAGAGTCTCTCCGAACGCTTGCCAAGTCGCCTGCTGGTCACCAAGAGCGTGGCAGGGAGCAGCGTTCAACGCTTAGACAGCTAAAAATGTGTAAGCCTTCAAATCAGTAACATGATTTGATGGCTTACACACTTGAAAAAGACAAACAGCGCAAAGCTCCCCAGGAAACTGGGGAGCTTAAAGGTCAGATGGTGAAGAAGAGAAGTGTATTGTGGAGCGCTTTAAAAGGAGGTGATCCAACCGCACCTTCCGGTACAGTTACCTTGTTACGACTTCACCCCAGTCATGTGCCACAGTCTAGACGCCTGCCGTAAGGCTCCCGGCGGTTTTATGTGCATCATACTCACCTGGTGTGACGGTCGGTGTGTACAAGGCCCTGGAACGTATTCACAGCGGTATGCTGACCCACGATTAATAGCGATTCC
>JAGLBK010000198.1 GCA_018260275.1 Deinococcus sp. | reverse complement strand
AATCGGGATTTTTCTCTGGGGCATCCATTAGTATTTACACCGAGTTCAAAATTGAACCGACTTTGCGGAAGCCCTGTAGTCTGGCGCGGTTCAGGCTTCGGCGTCGGCGGGGTCGATGCCGCACCACAGCATCAGAATGACGCGCAGGCCGTCAATACTGGTCAGACCCATCGCGACCAGCACCATCGCCACTGCCGCTTCCCGATCAGATGGGTTGGGCCGGTAACCGTTGCGTTTCAGGGTCAGCAGCATGACTTCCAGCGCAGTTCGCTTGTTGCCGTCGCTAAAGCCGTGGTCGTGCGCCAGGGTATAGCCAATGGCCGCCACTTTGGCAAACAGATTGGGATAAGCGTCGTCACCGAAGGCACTGTCTGTCGGCTTGGCTGCTGCGCTTTCAATGACGGCTGAGTGAGCCGTTCCCGTTCGCCCCGCCGAAACCGTCAGAATTTTGTCGTGGACAGCATAAATAAAACTGGGGGTCGGATAGTCGTCGCCCCGATAACGGTAAAAGAACCCTTTTGGGAAGGCCACAATTAGAGTTCCGCTAAGAGGTCAAGCATGGCCTTGTCGGCCTGAATTTCCTGGGACATCCAGTTCAGGATTTCCTCGTCTGTCTGTTCAGGGCGCACTTCCTCCTGTCGCTCCTGCTTCATTCCAAAACGGCGTTGCGGCTGACTGTTATCTGGCTGTTCGTGTGCGGTCATGGCGTGACCTCCTTCGCGTTTCAGTCTACCGCGCCTAGGGCCAGGCTACGCCGCCAGCCCAGCCTCCCAGCTCGCTTTCCCCTGGCCTCATGACGGTAGGGGCAGGTATGCCGGGCCGGGCTGACCTGCACTTGCTACACTCTTCGCCGTGACCACAGTCAAGCCAGTCAAGCTCGCTCCCAGTCTCCTGTCGTGTGACTTTACCCGTCTGGGCGAAGAACTCCGCGCCATCAGCACGGCGGACTGGGCGCATGTGGACGTGATGGACGGTCAGTTCGTGCCCAACATCAGCTTCGGGATGCCGATTCTGGCCGCGGCCCGCCGGGCGAGTGAACTGTATATGGACGTTCACCTGATGATCGAGCAGCCCGAACGCTACCTGAAGGACTTCGCGCAGGCCGGAGCTGACGGGCTGACCGTGCAGGTCGAGAGTACCCGGCATATTCACCGCGCCGTGCAGCAGATCAAGGAACTGGGCAAACGGGCGGGCGTGACCCTGAACCCCGGCACGCCGCTGGAGGCCATTCGGCCCGTGCTGGCCGACGTGGACCTGGTGCTGGTCATGAGCGTGAACCCCGGCTTCGGCGGCCAGAAATTTATTCCGGGCAGTCTGGAACGCATCCGCACGGTGCGGCGCTGGCTGGATGAAATCGGCAGCGGCGCTGATCTGGAAGTCGATGGTGGCGTGACCCCCGAGAATGCCCGCAGCGTGGTCGAAGCCGGAGCCAACGTGCTGGTCGCGGGCAGCGCGGTGTACGGCCAGGACGGAGCCGGGGCGGGCTTAAAGCGCCTGCGTGACGCCCTGGCCGGAGCGGGCGAATGAGGCTGCGCGTCGATCTGCTGCCACACGGCAACTACGCCGACGTGGTGGTGGTCATCGACACGCTACGGGCCACCACGACCGCCGTGACCTATCTGGAACGCGGCGCGGACGCCCTGCTGCTGACCCGCACCCCGGATGTCGCGCTGGGTCTGCGTGGCGAGGGCTTTTTGCTGGGTGGCGAGCGCGGCGGCCTGCCGATTCCGGGCTTCGATTTCGGCAACAGCCCCGTCGAGGCCAGCGGGCAAAACTTTACCGGCAAAACGGTCGTCATGAACACGACCAACGGCACCGGGGCCGCCCATATAGCCGCACAGACGGGCAAGCACATCTTTCTGGCCTCGCTGACCAACGCCCACGCCGCCGCCCGCCGTGCCAAAGCTCAGGCCACCGAGGAAGTCGCCATCGTGTGCGCCGGAACCGACGAACATGTGGGCCTGGAAGACGTGTACACCGCTGGCGTGCTGGCCGAGTACCTGCTGTCGCTGGGCGAATTCACCATCGACGACGGCGCACGCATCGCCCTGACCATCCGGCGGGGGAGCGGCAACCCCCTTGAAGCCCTGGGCAGCAGCGTGCACGGCGCACGCCTGAATAACCTGGGGCTGGGCGAAGACGTGCGCTACGCCTCCGAACTGAGCACCAGCACCGTGGTTCCGACCCTGGTCGAGGGTGAGGACGTGCCGGAAGGAACGCTGAAATTTATAGCGGGGTAGCGTAGCTGACAAGTCCAGGCTTACGCTAGACCCATGCATAAGCAACCAGCCTGGTCACGGGGTTTCACGCTGTTGGGGTTCACCGCTCTGGGCCTCATGAGTCTGGGCGGGCAGGCCGAGGCGCTGACTTACCGTAGCGCCAAGCTAGGCATCAGCTTCGAGGTCCCGGCAGACTGGACCCCGGACCACCTCGAGGGAATGCAGGCGGTGTATCTCGCACCGGTGCGCGTGGAAAACTTTACCCCCAACCTGGCGCTGGTGGTCGGTGACGCCCCGGCCAACCAGACCGAGCAGCAGGTGATTCAGGCCGTAAAGGACGCTGGCCGGGCGGTGCCGGGAACCCGAAATTTCTCGTGGCAGACCACGAAAGTCGCGGGGATCGGAGCGTATCTGCTGGCCTTCGACACAACCTCGGAGGGGCAGACCATACACACCGAGCAACTGATGGTCATTCATAACCATCACACCTACGTCCTCAACGGGGCGGCCCCGAAAAGCGCCAGCGCCGTCTACACGCCACTTTTTCAGAAAGTGTTCCAGAGTGTACGGTTCCTCAAGTAGGTCTGTCCGTTACCCTGTACGCTATGACTGACCTTCCCGCCGAACTCAACTTGCCCCCCGTGACCGACCCCGCCAGCGTGAACTGGGCCAGTATTCCCAGCCCGGCCTTCGTGCTGGATGAAACTCGCCTGCGGCGTAACCTGACGCTGATCGACTACGTGCAGCAGCAGTCGGGCGCACAGATCATCGTGGCGTTCAAGGGCTTTTCGATGTGGTCCGCCTTCCCGATTCTGCGCGAGTACCACATCAGCGGGGCGACCGCCAGCAGCCTGAACGAGGCGATTCTGGCAAAGGAAGAAATGCAGGGCGAGGTGCACGTGTACGCCCCGGCCTACTCCGACGAAGACTTTCCGCGCATTCTGGAACTGGCCGACCATCTGGTGTTCAACAGCTTCAGCCAGTGGGAGCGCTTCAGGCCGCAGGTGCAGGCCGCCCGCGCCGCCGGAAAAGTGGTACACATCGGCATCCGCATCAACCCCGAATACGCCGAGGTCGAAACCGACCTGTATAACCCCGCCGGGCCGTTCTCGCGCCTGGGTGTCACGCGCCGCGAGTTCCGCGAGGATTTGCTGGACGGGATCGACGGACTGCACTTCCATACCCTGTGCGAAAAAGATTCCGACACGCTGGAGCACACGCTGGAAGTCGTCGAGCGCAACTTCGGCGAGTTCCTGCCCCGCATGAAGTGGGTCAACTTCGGCGGCGGCCACCTGATGACCCGCGAGGGCTACGACATCCCGCGCCTGATCCGGGTCGTGCGTGAGTTCCGCGAAAAGCATGGCGTACACGTCATTCTGGAACCCGGCAGCGCCTTTGGCTGGCAGACCGGCTGGCTGGTCAGCAGCGTGCTGGACGTGGTGCATAACGTCAAGGACGCCGCGCTGCTTGACGTTTCGGTCTCGGCCCACATGCCCGACGTGCTGGAAATGCCCTACCGCCCGCGCATTCTGGGGGCTGGTGACCCGCCCGCCGAGGAGCACCGCGAGGCGCACGACACCCCCGCCGGACACCCTTACCTCATCGGCGGCACGACCTGTCTGGCGGGCGACGTGGTGGGCGAATACGTGTTCGAGCAGCCGCTGAAGATCGGCAGCCGCGTGATCTTCGACGACATGATTCACTACACGATGGTCAAGACGACCTTTTTCAACGGCGTCAAGCACCCCGACATCGGTATTCTGCGCCCAGGTGGAGCATACGAGCGGCTGAAGGTGTTCGGCTACGAGGAGTTCAAGGCCAAGTTGAGCTGAGAGCGAGGAACTGAAAATAATGAAAATGAACCGTATTGTTTTACTTGCCGCCGCCGTGACTTCCGCCCTCCTGGCGAGCTGTGCCCCGACCCAGGCGCGCAATCAGCAGGACAGCGCCGTAGATACGCCAATGCTGAGCCGTGCCAACCCGGAACTGAATGTCACCGTCCGGCAGTCTTACCTCGCCACTTGCGAGGCGGTGACCAAAGAGCTTCGCCTCAGCGCCGCCGAGGTCTTTCCCGTTCCACTGGGCGAGGCAGGCAACATCTGGCCGCAGCTCATCTATTCGAAGACCGACTCGCGCGGCTTTCATACCGTTTTTTACAGCAAGAATAATCTCAACGCCTATGAGGGCCTGACCACCACCGCCGACTGTACCAGCACCGGAAAAGTTGCCACCCTGGTCATGCACACGCGGGCAAACATCTGGCGCCCCCACCTTGACCAGATGCACCGGGAGGTGCTGGCGGGGATCAAGCTGCCGCCTGCCCGCTAAGCGGCGTAAGAACAGCCGAAAAACGCATCCGCCCGCGCTGGGCTGGATGCGTTTTCAGACTTTATAACCTCGAGTGCTAGGGGATACCTGACGGCACAAGAAAGCGGAAGCTTGAGGTATGCCTACCAAATTGCTTCCGCTCCAACAGCCTAGCGTGGAAGACCTTTTCCTGCTCGCGTACGTCTACATCGACGATTACCTGAAGGCCGCTGTACTCAG
>JAGLBK010000197.1 GCA_018260275.1 Deinococcus sp. | reverse complement strand
TTTCGCCCACTGTGCCTCTGTGAGGTCAGTTCGCGACATGCCCTGATTTTACCAATTTCAGCCGGACACACCCTAGCACGCCGCGCAGCGAATTGGAGAGGAAGTCAGAGAAGGCCCATTGCCAGAAGTCGGTGGGGTTGAGGCGGAGCATCGCCAACAAGCATCCCATGTCAAGTCGCTTTTGAAAGTTGTCAGGTTCCGACTTGCGAGCTCACGTTGGAACGGGGACGTTAGCTCTCTGGCACAGGTCGACGCTCTCACCCCTAACGGGTCGGCTGCCGACCTCTGCCCATTGCCCTAACTGACCTTGACCGAACAGTAATTCCGCCAGCTGCCGGTGCCGGGCATCCCGGGGCGCGTCAGGGTGTAGGTTACGGCGAGTTTGCCGTTCTGCTGGACGCTGATGCGCATGGCGAGGTTTAGCGGCCCCAGGGAACTGGTGCGGGCCGCGCTGCTCTGGTCAATTTGCCGGGTGGCTGCATCGAAAGCCCCCTGGCGCGACGCCGAGATGTTGAAGCAGATCGTCGCCAGCTTCCACAGCACCCGGTTCACGGTGGCGAGGTCACGTCCGCTCAGTTCGGGGCGGTTGACGATTAACGTCATACGGCTGACCCGCCCGACGGCGGTGCCGCCCGGGTAAGTGGAAGTATCGCCTGCCGGAATCAGGGCGTTGCTGTCCAGCATCAGGGTCAACGGCCCGCCCTGCCCCGCGAAGGTATACAGCGCCGGTTCGCCGCCGGGATTATGAACCCGCGCTCCCTGAGCACTGAACAGGTCGTCCAGATGGGTGCGGGTTGCGCCAGCCTGGGCCACCAGCGCCAGCACAGCGACGAGGCAAACGGTAAGGGGTTTCATGCCGACCCAGGTTAGCAAGCGCCTGTCAGCCCTTCGAATCCACAGGCGGCCACTCGTCCAGATTCCCGCCCTCATAACCGCACACGCCCATGCGCGGGCTGTTGACCACCGGCAAAAGCGCGTCCTCGTCGGCTTCCTCAGCGTGTTCGTCGCAGTACATCAGCGGCATTCCCGTATCCTCGTCGTATTCCCAGGAGTTGAGCTGGGTGGCGGGCTGCCCACACTCGCTGCACTTCCAAACTGGCGGCAGGTTGCGGGCCAGCAACGCCACAGCTTCCGTCCCAGCGGCGTTTCCTCTGGCCTGCACGGTCAATTCCAGGTCGGTCGAACTGCCCATGTCGTAGGTGTAGCCGAACTTCTGGCCCACGCTGAGCAGGTCGGCCAGCCTAGGCGGCGCGGCTTTCTTGCCCTTCTTCGGCTTGGGGTTGATTTCCCAGGCGTCCCCGGCCCAGTCGGGTTCGGGGCCAATCGTAAATTCGCTGAGGTGCCCGCAGCACTCCAGCCAGATGCCGCGCAAAAAGCTGTCTATGTCGTCCAGCGTGGCGTCGGCGGCGGCTTCGATATCCAGCCAGAAGGGGCCGCCGCCCGATACCCGCAGGCGGAACACGTCGCGGGGCTGGCCGGGGGCCGCCTGGCGCTTTTCGCAGCTGGCGAGGTGTCTGGTCATGCTGGCCTTGGTGCCGACGTAGCCGCAGGCGCGGCACATTGCTTTTTGCTGGGCGGGCATGGCCGGATTTTACGCCGCCGCTTTATGCTGTGGCTATGCCCAGACGCGACGACCCCGGCGACGAACTGATGCAACTGATGCAACTGATTCAGCAGCAGATGCTGGCAGGCGACTCTCTGCCCGACCCCGCCGAACTGCTGTCGGAAATCGCCGAACTGCCCCAGCGCCCCGACATCCACTGGGTGGGCTTTATCGAGCCGCTCGAAATTCCGGGAATGCCGCTGCCGCCCGGCGTGTCGCCGCATCTGGCGGTCATGATTCGCCCCGAAAGCCCTGAAGCCAGCCTGAGCGAGCTGGCCGAGAGCCGCGAGGAAGCCGAGGTCATGCTGCTTGGAGCCATTCTGGAGCCGGACGACGACGTGGATATCTACCGCCCCGGCACCCTGTTCGTGCCCGACGTGCAGCAGGCGTTTACGCTGAGCAACCTGCTGCGCGGGGCTGGAATCCGGGTGGAGGTGGAGCCGACGGGCAACTTGCAACTGGTCAGGCAGCAACTGGTCGGCCAGTTTTTGCAGGAAGCGTCCGAGCAGCAGGCGTCCATGCAGCCCCAGCCGCTGTTTGAGGGACTTAGCGACGAGCAGGTAAGCGACTTCGTGCAGGCATTTCGCCGCTTCATGCAGGCCGGGGCGTGGCGTATCCTGCCGCCCGACAAGCCGCTGTTTGCCCGCTGGAACGCTGAAGAAGGGCAGCCGCGCAGCCTGTACGCCACCGTCATGGGCGATATGGGCGAGTCGTTTGGCGTGGCCTTTTTTGGCGACTGGCTGGCCTACGCCGAGCAGATCAACAACTCGTTCGACCAGGAACTGACCGTGCGCGGCCTGGACGGCATGGAAGCCGTGACCGAGGGCCAGGAGCAGGAATTTACCTCCGACGACTGGGCGCGATTGCGCGGGCTGGGGTTGCTTGCTGGCCGCCAGAAGACTGCGCCCGTCCTGCAACGCCTGGGCCTGGAAGGAACCATGCCGCCGCGCACGCCGGTTCCGGTCGTGACCGCCATCCTGAACGTGCTGGCCGAACGCGCCGGGAAAAAGGCCAGTGGGCGGGTCACTTCCCTCAGGGGCCGCTGGCAGGGCGTGGAAGTGCATTTTCCCGGCAAACCGCGCGACGAACTGCGCCCGGAGGAACTGACCGGAACCGTGACCCTCAGCCTAACCGGAGGCCGGTGGCTGGAGGAAGACGAGGTGTTCCGCCTGACCGGGCCGTCGGGCGAACTGATATCGAAAATGCGGGCTGACATCGCGCGTCAGCTGGCCGCCGCCGGAAAGAAGATGCGCCGCCTGGAGAGCCTGGTGCCGCTGCGGATCACCCGGCCCATTCTGGATATGGAACTCGCCCCCGGCGACCTCTTTCGGGAAGATTTCCGCGTCTGGGAACAGGGTTTAGGTACCCCGCCCATCACGCTGGCCCAGTTGACCCGCCGCGAGGGGCTGGAATCCTTCGGGGTAAAGGTGGCAGTGGATTTCTCGCCGGAGCCGACCGAGGGGTTCAGCTGGAGCCTGACAAAAGAATAAGGGGACGCCCGTAGGGGAAGGGCAACTGAAACAGTTTTGATCCCCTTACAATTCAGTCATGAACCGATTGCGCCTGCCGCTGCTTTTGCCCGTGGTGGGCGCTTGTTTGTGGCTGGGACTGGGCAACTTTGTGGCTCCGGCTGGGGCGGCCCTGGCCGGGGCAAAGGTGGGCGGTATGGAACAGGCAGTCACACAGACTTTACGCTTCGAGCAGTGGCTGAATCCGGCCACAGGTGAGACGGTCAAGCTGCGCTATGACGGGCAAAAGACCACGCTGGAGCGCGGCGGCAAGGTGCAGCCAGTGACGGCGACTCCCTTTGATGAGGCGGCAGCGCGGGCGCAACTGGAAATGATGAATCAGATGCAGCAGCGCTGGGACGTGCTAAGCGTGCTGACCTGGCGCGAGCAGTGGCTGTCCGGGCGTTACAAATCGCTGGCTGAGGCCAAAGCCGGGTTTATAGCGGCGGGTTTTCCGGCCAAGCTCTGGGAAGATATAAACACCTTCAGCCGGGCCATCGGGCGGCCTATACTGGAAGACGGTTCGGATGCGCTGGGTACGTATTTTAGCGCCATGACCCTGGAGGGCGACGGAACTTTGACCGTATCCATGGGCGAAAAAACAACAGTCATCCGCTTCAGTGACCCGCAGTGGAAAGACAATCTGCTGGTCAATCCCACACCTCGGATTCAGGCGCTTTACGCTGCCCTGAACGCTTTTCCAGCTGTGGATATTACGCCACCCTCAGCCCAGGCGCAGGCCGAATCTGCCCTGTGGGAACAGTCCACGCAGCTTGCCAAACAGGGGTTTATCCGCCTGTCGCCGCGTCGCCCGGATGGGTCGCTGTGGCTGCCGCCTGCGCTGGAGCCGTTCCGCGCCGAGTTGCACAAGCTGGAGCGGCCCGTGGTGAGGCCGTATGTTAAGTCAGGCAAACCCGCACTCTGGGACAGCAAATTTGGTGGGATGCCGTACCGGCCAAAGGGTGCGGCGTGGCCCGTGGGACGTTCGGGAAAGCCGCTGCACTTTCTGGCGCAGATTGATTTGGGACAGGCGAATAAGGAAGGAGCATTGCCCGATTTGCCGCGCCAAGGCTTGTTGCAGTTTTTTCTGGCCCAGTCGGACGCGACTTACGAGCAGATGCAGGCCCATCCGGACTGGGGCGACCCAAGCGCGAAGGTGGTCTACTGGCCCGAAATCGTCAAGGACAACACCGCGCTCAGCCATGAGGTTCCGGATTTTTCCAGCGATGACTTTGACAATGACGGTTTCAACCCGCCCGAACACGCGATGGGCTTCGTGACTGACACCGAGATTCCCTCATCCCTGGACGCGCTGCTGCAATTTACCGAACCCAAAAACGCTCATACTGGCGTGGGCGAGGACTACCAGCAGGCCGAAAACAATAGCAAGGTGCAGCCCAACGGCCACCGTCTGCGCGGGTATCCAATGGTGATTAACGCCTATTTCCCACCCGCCGAGGACTGGCAACTACTGTTTCAGTTTGACGGCGACGACTACGGCAAGCAGCTCTACGGCGAGAATGGCGCCATGGGCGGCTGGCTGGGATTTTTCGTGCGCGGCAGCGACCTCAAAAAGCTGGACTTCTCGCGGGTGCGGCTGGAAATGGACGCCTTCTGAGCCTTAAGCCAAAAGTTTTCAGCCACGAACGAAAGCCGTGCCAAACGAGAGCCGCTAGACCAAGGGGTTTAAATTCTTCGGTCAT
>JAGLBK010000196.1 GCA_018260275.1 Deinococcus sp. | reverse complement strand
GTCTGCGCCGACGGCCAGCAACCTGGTCCGCGCGCGAAACTCGGTGGTGGTCTACGACCTAGCGGATGGGCTCCCTGACCCGGCACCTGTGCAGCTCACCGGCATCTGGGAAGCGGACGATGAGCACCAGCTCTCGGCGCAGCTGGACTGGTGGACGTGGTTTGTGCATGGCTGCACCCGGTACCGCCGCACTGACCGTCCGCCCGACGACGTGCGGGGCGGCTCGCTGGTCTGGGCACCGCTCGACGACGCCAGCAACTACGCCACCGTGACCATCACCCTCATTCCAGCGCGGGTACGTGATCCGCGTGCGCGGCCCAGTGGGGCCTTCAAGGGGTTCTAGCATGACTGTACTTACGATTAGCCAGGAAACGCTGATCATGTTGCCCGCCGGAGCGACAGGCGGCAACGTCAAGATCACCTACAACGGCACGACGGTGGGATCAGTGATCGCCTCCGGCAACGATCAGGGCCGGGCTGTCGCAGTGTCAGGGCGGCTGGTCAAGCTGACTGCGCTGGACGGCATCTCGCCGCTGCAAATCGTGGGGCGCGAAAGCGGTGGGCGCAGGCCCGCGACGGTGACGCTCAGGATCTATCCGATTTACCCGCCGGGCGTGGATGGGCCACCTGAGCCGATCACGCTGACCGGGCTGCCTGTCGGGTCGCCGGACGTGCCCGGCATCTGGGACCTGAGCAACATCGACGACAGCAGTGGTGGGCTGGATGTGGTGACAGCGGCAGAGCGGCAAAGCCTAGCGCTGCTGAAGGAGAGTGCAGGCACAGCGGCAACAAGTGCAATCGCAGCCGCGCGGAGTGCCAGTGGTGCAAAAGCCGCTGCTGACGCCTCCATTGCTAATCTCAACAGCACGGTGCAGGGGGCAGCGCAGCAGGCCGCGGGGGCCGCTGTCGCTGGTGTTACAGACGGCACCGAGCAGGCCACGCAGCAGGCACAGCAGGCCGCCGCCACCGCGCTCAGCGCCGCTGCTGTTGATGGTCGGGTCGGGACCGTAGACCTGCTGCCCGCCGCCGCCGAGGGGAGCGTATACCTCGTGTTGGCCGACGGCTTGCCCCGTCAAAAAACAGGTAGCACTTGGGTGGACCGCCCTGATCTCGCGCTCGCACTGGGGGGCACGGACCGGGCCAGCATCATCTACAGCGCGGCGCAGGGAGATATTGCACGGCGCGTCCCGCACCGGCTGCCGAATGTCAGGCGGGCTGTAGCCGAGGGCCGACCTATCCGGGTGCTGTGGACGGGCGACAGCATTACGGCAGACGGCGACACCAATCCGCAGGGCACTGATCGCTACGCTGACCGCGTGATGGCGGCGATTCGGCAGGCAGTCGGTCCAGACGTGCAGATCATCTCTGAGAACATGGCGATTGGCTCCCGGCGGCTGGCCCAGATGGTCAACCCCAATTATCTGGCGTTGGACTCTATGCCCGCCAACGGCGAGGACGGGTTTTATAAACCAAACTGGTCCAACTTCACGGTGGACCAGTCCTGGCGCTGGCACCTCGAAAACTGGCAGGCCGACGTGCTGATTATCGCGCACGGGATGAACGGCACCGACGCGCTCTCGCTGGCCGCTGGGTTTGCCAACGATCTGAATGCGTTTTTGAGTGACATCGAGGCGTGGGGCAGCAGCCCTAACCCCGTGCTAGTGAGCGGATTTGAGCCGACCACCGACACGGGCAGCATCACCAGCAAGCCCACTGTGGTCCGGGCGTTTGCCAGGACAGTGCGGGCTATAGCCAAACTGCGCGGCATCCCACACGCGGACGCTCACCGCCTCTACCGCGCTGTGCGAGATGGGGTGGACGACGTCTACACACAGACCTACCCAATTCTCGGCCTACGTGGCTGGGAAGACGGGAGCGAGTGGGGCTTTGATCCCAGTTTATGGAACATGAGCCGGGGGAGTGAGGCCGGACCGCTCAAGACCAGCACCGTGCTTCAAAATGGCCCTGATGGCGTGCGATACGTGGAAAGTCGACGAACGTTCCGTGATGGGTTCCTTGATATTGGGATTGTCTTTACCGACGCTTCTCAAGTGGGGGAGGTGTACATTCGTAGCGACCCGACCGAACCGGGCAGTATCGCTGCGCTCATTACGCCGAACCGAAGCGGTCACAAGGGCAACATCAGCATTTTCCTGACGCCGCAAAATGTGCTGCTTTGGGGGCAGGAATTCGACATACCGGTCGGTAGCATGGTCGGCCTGCGCTGGCTGTTCCAGGGAGAGAATCATGCGCTGGACATTCAGATTTATGGCAGCAGTAACGAAAGCGTGCAGCACTTCGAGTTCGCTAATGCGTTTGGGCAGATGGATGGGCGGGTAATGTTTGGGTGCGGCGCGGGCAGTTGCCCGCGCTACCTCAATACGCAGCTCTATGCGTATCTTCCACTGGGTACAGACATCAGCGCCCCACTGGCGAATCAGGCGACACTGCTCGGCACTCGGGCTGCAACGAACTGGCCAGCCAGCAGTGGTAACGGGCTCAACCATCCGACGAGTGCGGGTCACGCGCTGTTTTATGCGCCTGCATTCGACGGTGTTATCCGAGCCTTCTGTAGTGCGAGCAGTCGCCCCAGGGCAGTGCATACGCCAGCGCTGTTGAACAGCTATCAGGCAGGCGGCTGGAGCAATGTCACAGTGGTCCGTGACGGCGGTACCGTCACTCTACGGGGGAGAGTGACAGGTGGTAATGGTGAAAGTCGAATAATGGTTTTGCCTACCTGGGCATGGCCTACAGTCCCTCTGCAAATCGTGGCCACCGTGTCCCCGGACGGAAGCGCAATGCACCCAGGACTGATAAATGTCGGGAGTGACGGTAACGTGGACTACTACAGCGATGTTCTGCAACCAGGCGGCTGGATCGATTTTACTAAGTCCTGGCTGGTCTAATCTGTCCATTATGTCATCGCTTCACTAAACTGACTCCATGCGCCCCTTCCCGCTGCTCGCCTGGCTGGTTTTTAACACGCTTTCCTCTCCGTTTGCTTATGCGGTCTCTCCCGCAACGTTGGCGACCGCTCAAGCAGCGGCCCAGCAAAATCACCTTCGTGTCACGTTGCTGGGCGATAGCATTGCCGAGGGGGCCAACATTAACCCGGCTAAATCCTGGGCAGCGCAGTGGACGGCTGATCTCCAGGCCAAGCACCCAGGCACGCAGGTCTTTAATCGGTCGCTGGGTGCGCGCAGCAGCACTAATTTTTTGAAGGCCAATTTTGTCGGTTTCGATCACGAGCCTGTTGATCTCAACCGGGGCTACGGCCCTCGCAATCCTAGCGATCAGGGGCGCGCCTGGGTCAAACCCAAACAGAGTTGGCATGACGCCGTGGAAGCAACCCATCCCAACCTGCTGATTATTGCTATGGGGATGAATGAGGTCTGGTCGGGCAATACGACCACTGAGGTGTCTCAAATGTGGAAGAAGCACCTGACTATGATGCTGGGCGATGCAGCGGCCTGGACACCGAAGCCAGATATCGTCCTGTTGACCCCAACCCTCGCCAGCACTAAAGCCCCCAATAAGCTGCCCCCAGTCCCTCGGGAACGCCTGGAAGCTATCGCTGCGGTCACACGGTCAGTAGCGGCACAACATGGACTCGTGGTGGTGGATGTGCAGGCAGCCTGGAGGGCGAGTCGCCTGACCGAGAGGCAGCTCCTAGGAACCTGGCCAGGCACGTGGAATGGCATTGGGGGTGGTGGCAATGGCTACAACCACCCCTCGCAGTTGGCGACTGACGAGGTCATTGTCCCCACGATGCAGGCATTCACAAGTAAATGGCTCCCCTAATCCTTTAACTAGCCACTAAAGCTCCAGCCCCTGCCCCGTGCGGGGGCGTTTTGCTGGAGGCCCCTATGCTCGACCCTACCCTCAACACCTATGCCTTGGCCGTGGCCGGGGCCAGCGGCGTGGTCGCGGCGGGGATGCACGGCACGTCGGTGCTCTCCAGTGCCCACGCGCCGCCGTCCCGGCGTGAGCTGATCGGCCAGTTCATCCGCACGTTTGTCGTCGGTGTTGCCACGTCGCTGGTCGTGCGCTGGCTGCCCTGGAAGTTCGACCTTGTGGCCGCCCTGGTGGTGGCCGCCATCGTCGGCGGGGTGCTCGGCCCACGCGGGCTGTCGTGGTTTCTGGATTCCGGCCTGTCGGTGCTCAAGCGGCTCGTGCCCGTGCTGAGCAGTATTCCCGACCCGCCCGCGCCGGAGCCGGATGCGCCGCCCGAATCCCCCAAACCACTCGATCCATCCGCGCCAGCTCAGGAGGTTCTCACCGATGGACCAGCTCAGTAAATTCGCTCTCCAGTGGGACCTGATTTACAACGGTGTGGTCATCCATGACCCGCACATGGGCTACATCGTAGTCAGTGTCCAGCGCATCCTGATCGCCTACGCGGCCTGGATGATGCTCAAGGCGCTGGCCCGGTATATCGCCCTGGCCTTCCCGCCGCCACTCACGCCCGAAAACGCTGTGTACTGGCTGCGCTGGTGGCTGTGGCTCCGGCTGCGCGAGTTCCCGCTGCTCAAGCTCGGCGCAGCGGCCACAGCGCTGCTGCCGGTGCTCCAGATTCCAACCGGCCTGGGGGGCAAGATCAACGCGGCCACGCTGTACTTCCTGCTGATCTACCCGGCGATGTTCGCACTGCTGGTCGGCGTGACGCAGTTGCTGCACCACCTGTCGGACAAGATTCAGCACCCAAGCGATGAAAATGGAGGCCCAAGTGGCACAAATCGCCCCTGATCTCATCCGTGCGGTCAACCCGCGCCACCCCACCCCCGAAGTCGCGGCCACCAAGCTCCAGGTGGCCGCG
>JAGLBK010000195.1 GCA_018260275.1 Deinococcus sp. | reverse complement strand
GGCACCCTGACATGGGAATCGTACACCACCAATCATCTTCCTCTCCTGCAACCTCCGGAGGACTTACTGGAAGCAGTGAGAGAAGGAAAAATGGCTGGACGCAGTGCGCTGCTTATCAATCGCCAGACGGACAAGGCCATGCAGCGGAAATTACTCCAACTGGCCCTGGCTGGTGCCTCGTTCAAGGAGTTGACTGCCACTCTGGAAACCCAGCAAGGCGAAAGCTGGAAAAGTCTGGCCCATAAGATCAGGTCACAGCTCAGTGTGCGCCAGCTCGAACGCGTTGAGCCAGGCCGTAGACGGAAGATCATCAAATTACTTGAGGAACTTCAAAAAGAGCTTGGTAATGTAGCCGAAAGCCAGGAAGAAACGTAGTATCAGTTCTCTGCAAACGAATAGGCGCATTCGATACAGTAGGCGTCCAGATTGTTAGAAGGTAGAAAGGCAGTACGCTCACAAGCCCTCATCTCCGTAACGCCCGCCCCTTGCTTCAACACTGAAGTTAGTCACAACGTGGTGTGCTGTCTCGTCAGGCTCGCTCACCCGGACTTTTATTTTCCCTTAAATTTCTGGCTGGTCAACAGGCTAATCGACTAAAATGGTGACACATCAGCAGGCGGACCGGCCCCGATAGGCCGAACTGGAGGAGACTGTTCTACTACGGTTTCCTCCAGTTTTATTTTCCCCGCCTGCCCAAGGAGGATGAGATGTTTAACGTGAATACCGTCAAGCACCTTCAGACCCTGAGCAGCCGCCCCAGCGTCACCCTGACTCTGCCCACTTACCGCACCGCACCCGACAACCAGAAAGACCCCATCCGGCTGAAGAATCTGGTGACGGAGGCCATCAACCGTCTGGAAACCGACTATGGCAAGCGCGAGACGGCTGAGCTGGCTCACAAGTTGCAGGAGGCGGCGGCGAAGGTAGACCACGAACACAACCAGGACGGCCTGATACTCTTTGCCAGCGCCGACTATCTGGGGGTTTTCAAGGTTCCCTACCGCCTGCCTGAGCGCGTCGTCATAGACGATAATTTCCTGACCCGCGACATTGTTTTTGCCATGAACCGTACGCCGCTTTACTGGGTGTTGATGCTCTCTGAGAAGCCGTCCCGGCTATACCTGGCCCGCCGTGAGCAACTGGTGGAAGTGCGCGAGTACGGCTTCCCACAGGAATTCAACGGCCCTGGCGCGGACGTGGCCGTCCACAGCGGCATTGGGGCGAATCCCAGCCAGGAGCGTGACCGTGCGCTGGCGAAATTCATGGTCAACGTGGACGAGAGCCTGCACGCCGCCGTCAAGGACGGCCCGTACCCCGTGCTGCTGGTGGGCCTGCCGCAAAACCTCGCCGCTTTCAGGGAGGCCAGCCGCAACGAGCGCCTTGTAATGGCCGACGTTCCGGGCGGACATGATTCGCTCTCTGCCTCTGAACTTGGTCAGCTGGTCTGGCCGACGGCACAGGCCGCGCTGCGTGAGCGGCGTCAGGAAATCTTCGGACAGGTGGAGCAGGCCACCGGGCAGGGCCGGGCCGTCAGCGACCTGAACGAGGCGTGGCAGGCGGCCCAGGACGGGCGCGTGGAGGTCATGGTGGTACGTGAAAACCTGCACCTGCCTGCTCAGGTCAGCGCAGACCGCCGCCAGCTGACCTTGGTGGAAACTGCTGCAGTCGGAGACAGCAACGCCCACGCCGACGCGGTGGATGAAATGATGGAATACGTGATGCAAAACAGCGGCAAGGTCGTTTTTGTGGACGATTCCGAATTAGACGACTACAACGGTCTGGTGATGCTGACGCGGTACTGAGCTTGAAGTTTTGAATGAAGAAGGCCCCGCTGGTGGGGCTTTTTTCGCTTTGAAGTGTCGCTGAGCCGCCAGTTCATCTGTATGGCCCCAGCCGAAGCCGCGCGGCGACGTGGCAGACTTCAGGCACCAAATCCAGCCCCTATGGAGCCGAACATGGATACCTTTCTCACCACCCTCTCTCAACTCCTGACGCCCGAAGGCGGCTGGGACGCCAGACTGCTGCTACGAATCGTGCTCAGTACCAGCATCCTGTTCGGCTATATTGTGCTGCTGGCCCGCACCTTCGGCTCACGTACCTTCGCCACCTTTACCAGCTACGACTTCCTGACTAACGTGGCGGCGGGTTCTCTGGTCGCCAGCGCCATTCTGGGCAAGAGCATCGTGGAAGCCAGCCTGAGCCTGCTGGTGCTGGTCATCTTGCAGTCGCTCGTCTCGGCGTGGAGTGCGCGGTCAAGGCGTGCCCAGCAGGTCTTCGACAATGCCCCGGTGGTTCTGGTGGAAAATGGAGTCGTGCGACAGGAAGCGATGAAGCAGGCGCGGATCTCCCAGGCGATTCTGGAACAGAAAGTGCGTGAGGCGGGCGTGGAGGACGTATCAGAAGTCAAATTCGCGGTTCTGGAATCTGGCGGAAACATTAGCGTGGTCAAGGGCTGATGGCGGCTGCGTTCCCCGGCTTCTCGGCGGAATGGACCCCCATTCTGACCCGCCTGCAAGGGATGTGGACGGGTTTTCTGGCGGCCATTCCTAATTTCCTGTTCGGCCTCATTATTTTTACGGTGGTGTGGTTCATCGCCGGACTGGTCAGAAACGCCGTTCACGCGGTTGCGGGCCGGGCCGGGCAGCCTCCAGGCATCGCGCTAGTTCTGGGGCGTGTCGCCCGCTGGGCCGTGCTGGTGGTGGGATTCCTGATTGCGGCCACTATCGCCGTCCCTAGCCTGGACGCGGCGGCGCTACTAGGCACCCTGGGCTTCGGCGGCGTCGCCATCGGGTTTGCGTTCAAGGACATCTTTCAGAACCTGCTGGCCGGGCTGCTTATTCTGGTCACGCGCCCCTTTCGCATAGGTGACCAGATTGTCTCAGGCCCTCACGAGGGCACCGTGGAGGACATTCAGATCCGCGCCACCCTGATTCGCACCTACGACAACCGCCGCGTGGTCATTCCCAACAGCGAACTGTTCACCGGGCGCGTGGTGGTCAACACGGCCTACGATAGGCGGCGAATTGCTGTCAACGTGGGCATCGGCTACGGCGACGACGTTGAGCAAGCCAGAGCACTGATTTTGCAGTCTCTGCGCGAGGTGAACGGCATCCTGCCCGACCCCGCACCGCAGGTGCTGGTGCGTGAGCTGGGCGACTTCTCGGTGAATCTGGAGGTGCGTTTCTGGATTGACCCGCCGGTGCGCCGCGAGGTGGTAGAGACACAGGACGCCGTGCTGGAACGCCTCAAGAGCGTGCTGCCCGCTAACGGCATCGACCTGCCACTGCCGACCTCGCAGGTGCTGTTTCACAACCAGACGGAAGCCACCGACGGCATCCGCGCCCAGCAGCGCGAGGGCTGGCCCAGCCGGGGCGAGGATGACCCCGCGCCGCTGCGTGAGCAAAGGCCAGATAAGTGAACCGACTCTGGTTCCGCTTCCGGCAGTTCACCCGGCAATTCTGGTTCATTCCTGCCCTGTTCACGCTGCTCGCCATCGTGCTGGCGGAGGCGGGCATTACCCTGGAGGAGCGCCACGGCGTCCCGCAGAGCCTGAGCTTCATTTACGGCGGCGGCGAAACCGGGGCGCGAAGTCTGCTGAGTGCTGTCGCCAGCAGTTCTATCGGCGTGGCAGGCACGGTCTTTTCCATTACCATCGCGGCGCTGTCCTACGCGGCGGGCAGCATGGGGCCGAGATTGCTGGACAACTTCACCCGTGACCGGGGCAATCAGGTGGCGATGAACACGCCCAGCACCACCTTCGCCTTCGCGCTGTACACCCTGCGGGCGGTGCAGGGCGGAGACCAGAATCCGTTCGTACCGCACTACAACGTCACCGGGGCCATGCTGTTGGCGCTGGCCTGCATCGCGGCACTGGTGTACTTCATCGCCCACGTCACCGGCAGCATCAATATGACCAATGTGGTCAACCTGCTGCGTGACGACCTGGAAGATGCTCTGAGCAAGGCGACACGCGAGCCGGAAGATTCGCAGGGCAAGATGACGCCCCCGCCCAAAGAGTTCTGGGACAACGGCGCGGCAGTCCGGGCCACACACAGCGGCTACCTGCAACTGCTGGACGTAGACCGGCTGCTGGCTCTGGCCGACAAGGAAAATGTGGCGCTGCGGTTATATGTCAAGCCCGGCGACTACCTCTTCAAAAACTCGGTGGTGGCCGTAGGCGTGCCACACATGCCTGAAGGCGTGCTGGCCGCCCTGACCCTGGGAAACACCCGCACCCGTGAACAGGATCTGGAATACAGCGTGCGTCAACTGTCGGAGGTGGCGGCCCGCGCCCTGAGTTCCGGCACCAACGACCCGGTGACGGCCATCGACGTGATTGACCGCTTCGGGGACGCGCTGTGTGGCCTGGGCGGGCGCGAGTGGCCCGACGGCGTGCATTTCAGCGGTGAGCACCTGCGGCTGGTGCGGCCTACCACGACCTACGGCAGCCTGCTGGACAGCATGTTCCAGATGATTCGGCAGTACGGCAAGACCAATCCGGCGGTCATGCTGCGGCTGCTGGAGGTGCTGCGGATAGTGGCTGACTGTACCCCTGCCCCGGAGCGCCAGGCCGAACTGCGCCGCCACGCAGGACTGGTTTACAGCGACGCGCTGGAGAACACGCCGAATGAGGCGGATAAGGCCGAGTTGCAGAAGTGCTACTTGCGGCTCGTAGGTTACTTGCCGAAGGGTAACCAGCAGCCTTGACACTCCACACCCCTAAAGGGGTGGGATTCTTGCTTCAGCGATAGCACTTGCTTCAAAAGGCATTGCTGCTTCTGAACCTCGAGTGCTAGGGGACAACGTAAAGCAGACAGAGGCTCTTACCCTGTAAATTATCGTCCGACACAGTGTTTTT
>JAGLBK010000194.1 GCA_018260275.1 Deinococcus sp. | reverse complement strand
CGGCTCATGCACCCAGTACGCGGCGCGGCCCACCCGCTGCCGCGATACCTTCAGCGCGTTTCCGGCCCGCTACTGCGCGGCAGGAGCCTGGGAAAAGATGACCCCACGTGAGCAGCGCGACTACCAGCGCGAGGTGGCGCGCACGCCCGGCACCGACGGCGAAGTGCACTTCATAGCGCCGCTGGAACACCTCAGCGAACCCGTGTGGATTACAGCCAGCAAAAGCATGCGGCAGCACTGGCGTATGGAAGTCTGGGGCGACTTCTGGACCCTGACCACCCTGGCCGCCGACCCGCAGTTTATGCAGGCGGTGGAACAGGGCCAGGGCCGCGCCGCGTGGCAACGGGCCAGAGCCCTGAACCTGAGCCACCCGGTGACCCTGGAAATCGAGGAAGTGTAGAACAGTTTGCATAATGTTTGTGGTCTTTTTATGCCGAGCGGGCGGGCAGGCCCCATACGGATGCCGTTCTCCCCAAGACAGCGAGTGACTTTTAGAGCATTTGCCATAAGCAATGGTTCGGACAGTTCTAAAATTACTGTTGTGTGAAGCGCGGCTAATACGAAGTTTTTAGCTCCTCCCCACCTGCGGGGGAGGCTGGGAGGGGGGTAGCGCAGATTGCGTACCAGACGGCTTACTTCAGAGTTCCCCTGTCCTGAGTTAAAAAACTGTCCGAACCATTGATAAGAATGTTTCGCGCTGTTGACCCTCGCCCCTTGTGGGACTTGTAAAGCTCCGCAGGAGAGAGGGCCTCGCGTAGCGAGGGGTGACTCGCAGAGCTGCTTGCAGAGGGGGCGACGCGGCAAACTTTAACGGCTCACACGACGAAAGACCAATGGGGTATGTTTTTGGGGAAACTTTATAAACACGCTCTCAGAGAACCAGCACACCCTCATGTTTGGCCTTCTCCTGCGGCTCGACATGAATGCTAATGCGGGCGCCTTCGAGTTCCTGGCGAATGGCGTCTTCCAGGCGGTCACAGATGACGTGCGACTCGCTGACAGTCATGTCGCCCGGCACCACCAGATGAAACTCGACGAAGGTGATCTGCCCCGAGGTGCGCGTGCGGAGGTCGTGCATTTCCAGTGCGCCCGAGGCGTGGCTTTTCATGACTTCGCGGATGCGCTTTTCGGTCAGCTGGTCCACGCCCCTGTCCATCAGGCCGCCGACGCTTTCGCTGAGCAGGCCCCAGCCACTCCAGAGAATGTTGCAGGCGACCAGAATTGCCAGCAGCGGGTCGAGGACGTTCCAGCCGGTCAGCTTTGCCAGCACCACGCCGAGGACCACCCCGACACTGGTCACCACGTCGCTCAGCACATGTTTGCCGTCGGCCAGCAGCGCCGGGCTGCGGCTAGCGCGTCCGACCCGCATCAGCAACACACCCCACACCAGGTTGATGACGCTGGCGACAAAATTGATGCCTAGGCCCAGCGCCGTCGCCTCGACCGCCCTGGGATGCAACGCGTGCGGCACTGCCACCGACAGGATACTCAGGGCCGCCAGAACGATCAAAACTCCCTCGGCCACGGCACTGAGGTACTCGGCTTTGGTATGGCCGTAAGGGTGGTTGTGGTCGGCGGGGCGCTGCGCGACGTACAGCGCCACGAGGGCCGCCCCCGAGGCCACCACGTTGATGATGCTTTCCAGCGCGTCCGAGTACAGCGCCACGCTTCCGGTCAGGCGGTAAGCCAGGAACTTAAGCGCCAGGACCCCCAGCGCAACGAAAACACCGACCCCGGCAAAGAGCATGGGGTTCGGTGTTCTGGGGGCCTGGGTGGTCACACCCCGCAGGCTAACAGGGTTAGGTGCGCCGAAAACGTCCTGCCAGCCTCAGGTTCCTGCTCCGGTGACACGGCGCAGATACGCCTCGCCGCGCGGGGTCAGGCGCAGCAGGTTCAGCGGCGGCGTGTCTCCCCCGGCATTGCGGCACAGGCTTTTCAGAGCACACGGCCCACACGAACAGTCACCGCTGCCCTGCACGGCTTCCTGCACGTAACCGCCGCTGTGCAGGGTCCGCAGCATCCCCTCCAGTGCCGCCTGGGTGCTACCCAGATCGTGGGCCAGTTCGCCGGGCGTGCGCGGGGCGTGGGCCACCGCTTCCAGAATGGTCGCCAGATTCGGAACCGGGCGCGGGGACGCATCAGACGGGGCCGGAGTCTTAGCCTTGAGAAAACCGAACATTACGCCACCATCCTTACAGGCCCAGGCCCAGCGCCAGGCGGTAGACCAGGAACGCCGTGACCCAGGCAATCGAGAGCTGATAGGCGACCGTGACCCAGGCGACCTTGCGCCCATGCTCCTGCGCGATGGCCCCCACTGTCACGATGCAGGGCGTGTAGAGCAGCACGAACACCAGATAGGACAGCCCCGACGCCGGAGTAAACGCCCCGGCGAGGGCGCGGGCCAGCGGCGATTTCTGGTCGGCGGTCGTGTCGGTGCCCAGGTGCGGCAGGGCCAGAACGGTCGGAATCGCGCTCAGGCTGGTTTTGACGGCGTCCCAGGTGGCGCTCACGGCCTGCTGCACCCCGGCCACCAGCCCCAGCGGCGCAGGAGCGGCGGCCTGTTCGCCCAGGTAAATCTGCCCCAACGTGCCCACCACGACTTCCTTGGCGATAAAACCGGGCACCAGCGCCCCCGCCGCCCGCCAGTCGCCAAAGCCCAGCGGCGCAAAAATAGGCGACATGGCCTGCGAGGCTTTGCCGAAAATGCTGTCCTGCGGGGGCACCGTGGCAAACTTCTGGCCAGTCACGGCGGGCAGGGCCATCAGCAGCCAGACGACCGCCACCGTCGCCAGCACGGTGGTCCTGGCACGTTTGGCGAAGCTGGCCGTGCGCCTCCAGGCGTGTTTCCAGAGCACCTTCCAGGCGGGAAAACGGTAGGGCGGCAGTTCGAGCAGCACGCCGCCGCCCTCGGCCGGGTAGGACGTGCGCCGCAGGAAATAGGCGAAGGTAAACGCCACCGCCATGCCCAGCACGTACATGCCCCACACCACCCAGCTCCCCGCCTTTGGGAACAGCGCCGCCGCGAAGATGACGTACACCGGCAGGCGGGCCGAGCAGCTCATGAACGGCAAGATCATGCTGACCACGATGCGATCGCTGCGGCGTTCCAGCGTGCGAGTGGCGCTGACGGCCGGAACGTTGCAGCCGAAGCCCAGGATCAACGGAATAAACGCGCGGCCATCCAGCCCCAGGGTCCGCATGGTGCGGTCCATCAGGAAGGCGGCGCGGGCCATGTAGCCGCTGTCTTCCAGAAAGCTCATGGCGAGGTACAGCACCAGCAGCGTGGGCAAAAAGCTGAGCACCGTGCCGACGCCCGGAATGATCGCCCCGACCACCAGATCGCGTCCCAGCGGAAACCAGGCCAGCAGCGCCGAGGCCCAGCCCGAAACGGTGTCTTGAAGGGGGCCGCCGATCAAATCTACGAAGGGCGAAGCCACACTGAAAGTCAGGCGGAACACCAGCAGCACCAGTCCCAGAAACAGTGGAATCCCCAGCAGCGGGTGCAGGGCCAGGCCGTCCAGGCGGTCGGTCAGGGTGCGGCGGGCTTCGGCCTGGGGCACGCTTAGGCGGGCCAGGTCCCCTGCGCGGGCATAGCGGGCCTCGGCAATCTCGATCAGGGCGTCGGTGCCCTGCGCTTCCAGCACAGCCAGATGAGCGTCGGCGGCGTCGATCAGTGCCGTGTGCCCGGTGGCGCTCAGGCGTCCGCGCACGCTGGGATCGCCCTCCAGCAGGGCCAGGGCCAGGTAGCGGTGCGCGTGTGACGGCAGGGTCGGCAGCGCCTTCATCCGGCCCACCAGATCACCCACCGCATCCTCGATAAGCCGGGGATAACGCACCCGCACCCCCAGGGTCGCCTGTTGCAACGAGGTTTCGAGCAGGGTCTGCGTGCCCTGCTGACGGCTGGCGACCGTTTCCCTGACCGGTACCCCCAGCGCCCGAGAAAGCGCCGCCGCATCAACGTTCAGGCCCTTTTCCTGGGCCTCGTCCACCAGGTTTAACGTAACCGCCACCGGAATCTCGAAATCCAGCAGTTGCAGTGTCAGGTACAGGTTGCGTTCCAGATTTCCGGCGTCCAGCACGTTCAGAATCACGTCGGGCGACTCGTCGAGCAGGGCGGTGCGCGTCACCAGTTCCTCGGGGGTGTGCGGGCTGAGCGAGTAGGCCCCGGGCAGGTCGAGCAGGTGAACTTTGCGCCCGGCGACGCTCAGTTGCGCCTCACGCTTCTCGACGGTCACGCCCGACCAGTTGCCGACTTTGAGGTTGGTGCCCGCTACCGCGTTGATCAGCGTGGTTTTCCCGGTGTTGGGGTTCCCGACCACCACCACGCGCGGCTCACTCTGGGCCTGAAGACGCTCCAGCGTGGCGCGGCAGGCCTGCTCGTCGGGCACCAGCACTTCAGGCAAAGGAGGCGCCGCAAAAGGAGCGGTCATGGGCGCACCCGGATGCCGCCCAGGTCACTGGCCCGCAGCGCAAGGTCGGTGCCGTTGATTCGCAGTTCGACCGGATCGCCCATCGGGGCGCGGCGCACGATGCTGACCCGCGCTCCGCGCACGAAACCGAGCTCCAGCAGGCGGCGGCGCAGCGGATGATTCCTATCGAGTGAGACGATATAACCGCCCTCACCGGGTTTGAGATAGTCAAGGGCCAGATCGTCCATACCCGAGTATCTTAGTCGGTTTTATCGGATTTGGAAAGGAATGCGGCAAACAGTGGGTTATACAGCTCCGGAAAATAGCGTTCGCCAGCAACAGATGTGCCCTCTCCTGACAGAAATTTGCTTCAGGAGAGGGCGAGGGGCGGGAATCTGTTCCAGAAACCGTATCAGCAACGGTTCGGATACTTTTATTGATAACGCGGAAAGTTGTTGTCGAATTGTAAACTCTGGACATGTCTGAGGTTTGGAAGCCACGACTCCTCA
>JAGLBK010000193.1 GCA_018260275.1 Deinococcus sp. | reverse complement strand
CAAGCGGCAGGATTTCTGTTTATCCCGTAATACTGGTTACCTGTTATTCGTTTTTGGGACTTTGCGGTTGCCCTGCCTGACCTCCAGAGGCACAGGCCCCAGCGTCTGGTAGCGGGTTATTATGCGGAAGTCACCATCCACGGGGGCACGTCTGTCGCCCCAGGTCCCCTCAACTTCTACTGATCTAGCGACCCGATCCTGTCCATCCGTTTCTGGCCCCGGAGATCCCATGAAAAAAACTGCCCGGCTGCTCACCGCCCTGCTGAGTTCCTTTGCTTTTGCCGCGCCGCGCACCGCCGACCAGATCAAAGCGTCGGGGACGCTGAAACTGGCGACCGAAGGGGCCTTTCCGCCCTTCAATTTCTATGAGGGCAAGGTCCTCAAGGGCTTTGAGATCGATCTGGGCGAGGCGATTGCCAAAGCAGCTGGCCTCAAGGTCGAATGGACCGTGCAGCCCTTCGACACGCTGCTCATCGGGCTGAATCAGGGCCGTTACGACGCCGTGATCGCCTCGCACGCCATTACCCCCGAGCGTCAGAAGGCGGTGGATTTCCTCAGCCCGCATTACTGCTCGACGGTCAACCTCGTCGCCAAGAAGGGTGGCCCGGTGACCGAGGCCGCCATGAAAGGCAAGTCGGTGGCCGTGCAGGTCGGCACCTCACAGATTTCCAGGCTCAAGGCTATTGCGGGCATCGGCGAGATCAAGACCTTTCCCAGCGATCAGGCCAACATGCAGGCCCTGATGTCGGGGCGCACGGACGCCTGGGCCAGCAACGGCCCGGTGCTCGCCTACATGATCAAGCAGACCAAATTGCAGAATCAACTGGTCATGGGCCCGGCCCTGTCCGTCGAGCGCAACGGTATAGCTGTCGCCAAGGGCAATAAAGCGCTTCAGGTTCAACTCGACGCCGCCCTCAAAAAAGTCCTGAACGACGGAACCTATCTCAAACTCAGCAAGCAGTGGTTTGGGCAGGACATCCGCTGCAAATGAGTCGGCTCCTGCTGCGTGAGCTGCGAGGCCCCCAGGAAGGCGAACAGGCCGAGGACCTGCAACTGCTGGTCTGGGGCGGCTCGGAGCGCGACATCTTTCCGCGTGACGCGCTGAGAGCGCTGCAACACATCGGTGGTCTGGTCGCGGGCGCACTCGACGGGGGCCGGGTCGTGGGGCTGGTCGTCGGGCTGCCCACCGCCAGGGCCGACGTGCAGCACTCGCACCTGCTGGCCGTTCACCCCGACTGGCGCGGCAGCGGACTGGCGCAGCGTCTCAAGGAATTCCAGCGCGACTGGTGCGCGGCCCGCGGCATTTCACAGATCGAGTGGACTTACGACCCCCTGCGGGCGCTGAACGCCCATTTCAATATTCACCGGCTGGGAGCTGCCGCCCATGAATATCTCGACGATTTTTACGGTGAGATGGGCGGAATCAATGCCGGGGTGCCTTCCGACCGTCTGGTGGCGGCCTGGAACTTTAGCGGGCCTCCCCGGCGACGGCTCGACCCGGCCCAGCTTCCGGCCATCAACGCCCCGCAGGACGGCACCCCGCTTAGCCTGCCCGCCGGGGAAGCGGGGGTGCGGCTGTATATCCCAGCCGATCTCTCCGGCTTGCTGAGCCGTGACCTGCCCCAGGCGCTGGCCTGGCGGCTCCATACCCGGCAATCCTTTCACGCGGCCTTTGCTGCCGGGTTCCAGGTCACTGACTTTGTCAGGGGAGATTCACCGTTCTATGTCCTGAGCCGCCCCCAGAGCGGCGAGTGAACTGGCACGGGCCGCGCAACTCCTGACACACGCGGCGTTTGGAGAAGTGCGATGAACCCGGTTTTACGGGCTGTTATACGGCTTTGAACTCTACTTCGCCTATCCGGGAAAACTACCCGAATCCGCTACGCTCCGTTCAAAGCCGTATCTTCTTTTGCTCGCTGTCTTGGTCAGAACGGCACCCGTATGGGGCCTGACCGCTCCGCTCGGAAAAATAGTTCGCTTGGGCAAACTATTTTTCAAAGTGGTATTACTGCCCCCTGGACAGCGCCTCTTTGAGCTGTTCGATAGAGGCGTGCTGACCGCCATAGAGGTCCTCGTTGAAGGCCCAGAACATTCCCCCGAGCCGGTACGCCCGGACCCGCTGAAGGCAGCGCTCAAGATCGGCCAGGCTGTTGGCCCCGGTGTTTTCACCCCAGACTTGTAGCTTCCGGGAATTCTGGGAAGACAGCAGCACCAGATAATGCACCGGACTCCAGAAGGTCGGGTCGCTGCTGGCGTCGTTGACGAAGTCCCCGTCGGCGTCCAGCCAGGTCGTGTAGGGCGAGACCAGCGGGTCCCTGATGCGCCAGACCAGCCGCTCGAAGTCCAGCCCGCGCTGGAGGTCGGTGTTGCGCTCGGCGGGCGTTTGCCCACGCAGCCCCCCGGTGACGGCGGCCCTGAGCTGGCCGGGGCGCATTCCGAACGACGGGTACAGCATAAACAGTCGGCCCTGGTAGTCACGCCGCACGGTTTCGATCTGCCAGTCCTGGTAATTGCCCAGTGCTTCCAGATACCAGCCAGTCAACGCCAGGGCCTGCTGCTGCTCCTCGGCGCTGACCGGGTCGGTGCCCGCCTGCCAGTGGGGCGCCGGGTTGAGGCCGACGCCGCGGGCCAGCCCCGGCCGCTTGCCCAGCGCCAGCCCATCGAAGCCCCAGTAGCTGTTGCTGGCCGGGTCGACCGGCGGATACCCGATTTCGCCGTACCGCCCGAAACCCAGGCGCACCGCCGAAAAATTGTGGCCGAGCACCTGAAAAACGTGGTGGATATAGGCCGCCTGCTCGTCGCGCACCGCCTGATTGAACACGGCGTTGAGCGGATTGGCTCCGGCACTGGCGCTGTTGTAGTTCGCGCCGTGCTGATCGACAAAGTGAGTGTCCGGGCCCTCCATGACCCAGTGCGGCGGATACTGTATGCCGAAGTCCAGCACCACCTGAAACCCGGCCCGGCGGTCTTCCTGATACTCGGCCAGCTTGGAATTCAGGTAGGCACTGTTCCAGAAATTGTTGGCTGGTTCGGCCAGTGACCAGTTCAGTTCCAGGGTGCGGGCACGTAGTCCGGCGGCGTAATCGCTGGCCCGGCGCTGGGGCTGCGAGTGAATGACGCCATAGACCGGCCCCTGGATCAGCCCGAGTTTTCTGAACACGGTATGCAGCGCCGTATCGAGTTTTTTGAGCGTACTGGCGACCGGATGTGCTGGCCCCACATTCTGCCCCAGCGCCACAGTTAATACGAGCAGAAGAAGCGGGGCAAGCACATGGGCTTTCATGTGGAAGAGCACTCCCCGGCCAGGTTCGGTGCGTTTCCTCCGGAGACAGATCGCGTGGCAAAAAAAGTGCGCTGGCCTGGATAAGATGGCAGATAAAAAGCCCCGGCCACAGAATCGCCAACAGGCTCAGTGCGGCTTGCAGTCAAGGCCCGGAACTGTGAAGCAGAGTTCGGGACGGTTCTGGCCTCCCTCACTGGGGTCATGCTTCAGGGTCGCATGTCTGGCGAGAAGATGGCTAGAGGGTGGATGAGAAACCCGGCAGTGCGGCGGTTCAGGGTGTGGCCCCTCCGGTCCCCGTCCTCTGGGCAGGCGGCAGACCCTTCAGCGCCCACCACAGCCCCGCCGCCGTCAGCAGCGAGATCACGAACAGGGTCAGCCACGGCAGGTCTGGAAAGCCCAGGCGGGTGCCCAGGTCGATCAGGAGGCCTCCGATCACGTTGCCGACGGCGCCGCCGACCCCTAGACTGATGGCCCCGAAGCCGAAGTAGCTGCCGATCAGCTCGGGCGGGGCAAAGCGGGCCGTGAGGGTCTGCTGGGTCGGGAAGACCGTCATGGTGCCCAGGCTGTACAGGGCGACGCAGGCCAGCAGCGCCGCGAAACTGTGCACCAGGCCCATCAGCGCCAGGGCCAAACCTACAATCAGCACGGCTCCAACCAGCGCGACCCGCGTGCGGACGCGGCGCTCGAGCCACTGCATCACCGGGTACTGCAAGACTACCGCCAGCCCCGCGCTGAGGCCGTAGAGTGGCCCCGTCGCGCCCGGCCCCGCCAGCGCTACCGCTTTGAGGGTAATCAGCACATTGATCTGGGTGCTGAGAATAAAGTAGCCGATGAGAACCAGGGTAAAGCGCCGGAACCGCTGATCGGTCATGGCTGTTTTAAGCCCCAGCAGGCCGCTGCCGGACTTCGGGGCAGGCCGGATGTAGGGCAGGGTCAGCCCCATGACCACTGCCGCGATCAGGTACACACTGCCCGAGGCAATGGCGGCGACCTTGAAGCCCACCCCGATGATGGCCGCCCCGATCAGTGGCCCCGTCACCATGCCCAGATTGCCCGCGATACTCATCAGGCTGAACATGCGGGTCCGGTTTTCGGGGCGCGTGACCTCGGTGATGGCGGCATTTTTGGGCGCGTCGAACAGGCCCCCGCCTACCCCCGCCACCAGCGAAGCGGCCAGCAACACGGGCAGTGAGTCGGCAAAGCCCATCCAGACAAAGCCCACCATCCGCAGCAGACAGCCCGCCAGAATCAGCGGCTTGGGTCCGATCTGATCGGCCCAGGCCCCACCGAAGATGGTCAGGCCCTGCTGCGTGAGTTGCCGCAGCCCCAGCACCAGCCCGACGCTGGCCGCCCCCCACTTCAGCCCATCGATAAAGTGAACCGTAATCAGCGGAATCACCGCGAAAAAGCCGCCCCACATGAGGAAGTTGGAAACGATCAGGCCAAGCTGGGCCGCCGAAGGACGAAAAGAAACGGTGGAAGCGCCCGGCGTAGTCACGTTCCAGAGGCTACTCCTGTTGGGGCAGGTTCGCTGTGTTATACGGAATTAAAAAAACTTGCACACATCACTATCTTTTTCCTTTTTACCCTCGCCCCTTGTGGGCTGAGTGATGCCGAAAAGTCTCTCATAATTGTTGTATGGGTACAGTGACTACGGCCGTACGGTTTCGTGATGCTCG
>JAGLBK010000192.1 GCA_018260275.1 Deinococcus sp. | reverse complement strand
ATGATCATCGACCGCGACATCGACCTCAAGATGGCCCGTACCGCCAAGCGGCCCACCTCCAGCGGCCTGATTTCCATCCGCGACGCCGCCATTTTCGGCACGGCGCTGCAAGTGCTGTCCTTCGTGATGCTGTGGGTCTGGGGCACGCCGCTGGCCGCCTGGATGAGCCTCAGCGGGTTCTTCTTCTACGTGGTGGTCTACACCATGTGGCTCAAGCGCACCACCTGGCATAACATCGTGATCGGCGGGGCCGCCGGATGCTTTCCGCCGCTGGTCGGGTACGCCGCCGTCACCGGGCACCTCGACCTGTTCGCGGGCTACCTGTTCGCCATCATCTTCTTCTGGACTCCAGTGCATTTCTGGGCGCTGGCCCTGATGATCAAGGAGGAGTACCGCGAGGTCGGCATCCCGATGCTGCCGGTGGTTCACGGCGACAAGATGACGGTGGCCCAGATCGGCCTGTACGCCATCTATACGGTGGTGCTGTCGCTGATGCCGGTGTACTTTCAGGCGGTCGGGGCGTTTTACTTCGTCGTGGCGCTGGCCTTGGGCATCTGGCTGCTGGTGCTGTCGTGGCGGCTGTACGTTCACGGCATGAGCGGCGTGAAGATCGAGCGCAAGGTGGCGGTGCCCCTGTACCTGTACTCGATGCTGTATCTGGCCCTGCTGTTCCTGGCTGGGGCAATTGACCGGGGACTGTAACTGGTGAAGGGGAAGTGGGAGCAGAGGCCAGAGCCGAAGCTCCCGCTTTTCTGTTTCACTGCCTACTGATCATGGTCCAATCACCGCATTTGGGACACTTGACCACCCCTTAAGCTGCTCTCATTGGACTTATGTCTGACCGCTCGGTAGAGTCGGCGTGAAGTCTGACAGGTTAGCGCTGACAGCGCCTGCGCTTGCCCACACATTTTGCGGCCCGACACATTAAACTAGCTTGAGAAGAAAGGAGCAAAGTTGAACACCAACCACGACCGTAAACCGGGCACGGCACGACACACCGCCAAATGGCCCCTGGCAGTGGGGGCAGCGATCACCGCGACGCTGCTCACTGGCTGCCAGGGCGGGCAAAGGATCTCGCTGGGAGATCAGGCGTCCACCTATAACCATGAGATTCTGAACATGGGGATTTGGGCCATTGTGATCTCTCTCGTCATCTTCCTCGGGGTATCCGCGGGGCTGTTCTACACGGTGCATAAGTTCCGTGAAGAAAACAACCAGAACGCGCCCCAGCAGTTTCACGGCAACAACCGCCTTGAAACGGCACTGGTCTTTATTCCTACCCTCATCGTCATTCTGCTGAGCATCCTGGCGGTGCGGACCATGGCCCGCGTCAACCCGGTCAGTCAGCAGTCGCTCAGCGTCGAGGCCCTTGCCAAGCAGTTCTGGTGGAACTTCAGTTACCCGTCTGCCAAAGTCACGGGCGGCGTGGTCGCCAACGGCAACGAGATGATTGTGCCGATCAAGCAAACTATTGCCGTCACCACCACCAGCGCCGACGTGGTTCACGGCTTCTGGGCACCCAACCTGGGCGGGCAACGCGCCGCGATTCCGGGTAGTCAAAAGACCTGGAATATCGGCACGGAGCGCGAGGGCGTGTACCAGGGCAACTGCACGCAGCTGTGCGGCAGTTCCCACGCCAACATGCGCTTCAAGGTCGTGGCCCTGCCGCAGAACCGTTTCGACACATTCATCAAAGATGCTGTAGCGTACACGGCTCCGGCCCCCGCTGCTGGCAGCGCCGAGGAACGCGGCATGAATGTTTTCATGAAAGGCACGGCCACGGCCCCGATGGCCTGCGCGGCCTGCCACCGCGTTCAGGGTACGCCCGCAGCGGGCGTCACCGGCCCGGATCTCAGCTTCTTCGGTACGCGCCGGACGCTGGGCGCGGGTATGTGGGAAGCGATGACGGCAGATCACTGGATGGCCCCCGACGCTGCGGCGCATTTGCACGCCTGGATTAAGCACAGCCCAGTGGTCAAGCCCGGCAGCCTGATGCCCCGTTACGACGGCGGCGAGTACATGGACAAGGGCAAAATGATCAAGGGCGGCACCCTGAGCGATCAGGAAATTGATGATGTGGCCGCGTATCTGCGTAGCCTCAAGCTGCCTGACGAGGCCGATTACTGGGCTGGAATCCCGATTAACGGGACTGGCAAGATCGCAGGAGGAACGAAATGACCGTTCAATACTCTCCGGCCCCCCAGCAGGTTCACGCTGAGAAGCGTGGCGCGTGGGAGGTCATCAAGGACTACATGATGACCACCGATCACAAGAAGATCGGGCTGCTGTACATCTTCGTGTCCATCGTTGCCTTCGCGTTGGGCGGGCTGCTGGCCGTGGGTATTCGCCTCCAGCTGGCGCTGCCCGAGCAGACCTTCCTGGTCGGTAATCCCTATAACCAGGTGCTGACGGTTCACGCCGCCCTGATGGTCTTCTTCTTCCTGATTCCCATGGGGCTGTTCGGCTTCGGGAACTACTTCCTGCCCCTGCAACTGGGCGTGCGCGACGTGGCGCTGCCGCGCGTGAACACCTTCGCGGTCTGGCTGTTTATCGCCAGTCTGCTGCTGGTGGTCGCGGGCACGTTCACGGGCGGGCAGGCTCCTGGCGTCGGCTGGACCTTCTATTACCCCATGTCGGTCGATGCCAACCAGACCGGCGTCGCCGTGTTCATGGTGGCCTTCATCCTCAACGGCATCGGGTCGCTGCTGGGCAGTGCGAACTTTGCCGCGACCATCGTCAATATGCGGACCCCCGGCATGAGCCTGTGGAAGATGCCCATTTTCTGCTGGAGCATCTTTGCTACCAGTATTTTGCAGCTGCTGTCGCTGGGTGGTCTGACCTCGGCGGCGCTGTGCACCTTCTTGGAACTCAAGGTCGGCGTCAGTATGTTCAACCCTGGCATCGGCGGCGTGCCGGTGCTGATGCAGCAGTTCTTCTGGTTCTACTCTCACCCCGCTGTGTACGTCATGCTGCTGCCTTACCTGGGGATCGGCGCGGAAATCGCTTCCACCATGGCCCGCAAGCCCCTGTTCGGTTACCGCGTAATGGTCTACTCGATCCTGGGCATCGTCATCGTGTCGTGCGTGGTGTGGCTGCACCACATGTTCGCCGTGGGCGTGCCCGAGTCGTGGCAGATCGCCTTCATGATCGCCACCCTGATCGTGGCCGTGCCCACCGGGGTCAAGATTTTTAACCTGATCGGCACCCTGTGGGGTGGGCGCATCATCATGAAGACGCCTACCTACTGGCTGATCGGCTTCCTGTTCAACTTCCTGATCGGCGGGATCACCGGTGTTTCGCTGGGCATGATTCCCTTCGACTATCAGGTCACCATGTCGTACTACGTGGTCGCCCACTTCCATAACGTGATGATGTTCGGCACCGCCTTCCTGGCGATGGGCGGCATCTACTACTGGTGGCCCAAGATGACCGGGCGGTTCCTGAACGAAAAGATCGGCATGTGGCACTTCTGGCTGTTCATGGTCGGCTCGTGGATGACCTTCTTGCCCCAGTACATCCTGGGTCTGCTGGGCATGCCCCGGCGCTACTACACCTACCCCGCGGGCAACTACGCCTGGACCGAACTGAACTTCGTTTCGACCCTGGGCGCACTGACCCTGCTGGCGGGCGGCATCGTCTGGGTCTACAACATGTACCAGAGCATGCAAAAGCCCATCACTGCCGGGCCTAACCCCTGGGGCGGCTACACCCTGGAATGGACCAGCAGCAGCCCACCCGCGGCCTACAACTTCGCCCACGAATTCCCCACCACTTTCCCCACCGAGCGCCCTCTGTACGACTGGGAGCAGAGCGGTGAAACCCTTACGCCCGTTGATCCCAAGTCCATTCACCTGCCGCAGGACAGCTGGGGGCCTTTCATCACGGCGTTTGCCATGCTGCTGATGGGCTATGGCCTGAGCTTCGGCTGGTTCACCAACTATCACCCGGCCACTGGCCTCCAGTCTTTCGGTGAAGCGTCGGGCGTGTTCAAGTTCGCAAGCGTGCTGCTGTACCTGAGCATTCCGGTGTTCTTCTACGGCCTGTTCAAGTGGGCCGGAACCCGTGAATACGCCGTGCCGGTGGCCCACCACCACCTGACCAAGTACGACAACGGCTTCATGGGCATGAGCTGGTTCATCGTGTCGGAAGTCGGCCTGTTCGCGGTGCTCATCGCGGGTTACGTGTACCTGCGAATCAGCGGCCATGCCGAGCCGCCCGCCATGCGTCCGGCGGCCTGGCTGGCTATGCTGAACACCGTGATTCTGGTCAGCAGCTCCTTCGTTATTCACCGCGCCGAGCAGGATCATCACGAGGGCCGTCACTCGCGCTTCCGCCTGGGCCTGTTCATCACGCTGGTGCTGGGCGCCATCTTCATGATCTTCCAGATCTTCGAGTTCTCCAAGTTCGGCATGGAAAGCGACTGGAAGCAGAACGTCTGGCAATCCTGCTTCTTCATCATCGTCGGTCTGCACGGTCTGCACATCCTGATCGGCGGCGTGGGCGTGGCCCTGCCGTACTACCAGGCCATGACCGGCAAGATGGACAAGTACAACCACGGTTCCATCGTTCCGGCCAGCCTGTACTGGCACCTGGTAGACGTGGTGTGGTTGCTCATCGTGGCGATCTTCTACGCCTGGTAAAGCGCACTACAAAAAGAGGGAGGCTTGCGGGCCTCCTTCTTTTTTTGTGCCCACAATATGTGTTAACTGGTCGATGGCTGTGCCAGTGCCAGGGCCAGTATCTGCAAATCCTCGCGGTCCTCGTCCGGAACGCGGTAGACCATGCGCCAGTCCTCGGGCGGAATCAGGTCGCGTGCTGTAGCCAGTTCCTGAACCCGGCCCGCTTCCAGGGCCTCCTGCGGCGCAAAATAGGGTGCGAGACTGGCCCCCAGCCCCTGTTCGACGGCCCGGACCACGGCCCGCAGGTCGGGGGCCACCAGCGCCTGCTGTGCGCCGAAGCGCAGGCCCAGCGCCTGGGTAAAAAACCGC
>JAGLBK010000191.1 GCA_018260275.1 Deinococcus sp. | reverse complement strand
TTTTCTAAAGTAATAGCGCTATGCTGGGGCCATGACTCAAGCCGCCCAGACTGAAGCTCAGGTGCTCGTTCCCCTGTCCACCCCCGAGGAAGTCGACGAGTTTTTAAAGACCTACCCGGTAGCGGCGGTCTTCAAGGCCGGAACCTGCCACAAGACCATGCAGGGCTTCGGGGTCGTCGAGACCTTCTTGCAAAACCACGATTTGCCTGTCGGTTTTATCCGCGTGGTCGACTGGCGTCCGGCGAGCAACCACGTGACCGAAGTGACCGGGATTGCCCACCAGAGTCCGCAGTTCATCCTGTTCCAGCAGGGCCAGCCCAAATTCGAGGTGAACAACTGGGACATTACCCCCGAGGCGCTGGGGCCAGTCTTTGAACAGTTGGTGCCCGCCCGTAGCGGTGCGGCCCAGGTCAAGACCGAGGACAACGCCGAGCCCTACCGCCGCCTGATGCGCGATTTTCTCGATGGCAAGCTGAGCGACGCCATGTTTCAGGACCGTTACGTGAGCATGTTCCGCGATGACGCCAGCCTGCGCAGCCAGCGTGAATTCGAGTTGCTCTCGCGGCTCTTTGGTGACCCCGACGCCTACCACGGCGGCCTGCATCAGCTCGGCGCTCCCCAGTCCCGCGGCGACCTCAGGGCCCGCGTTCAGGACCTGCTGAACGAAATCGGCTGATCAGTCTCTGCGGGGTGATGCTGGTATGAGCGGCCCCCCAGACAATCGGTGGCCCACAGGTCACTGGCGGCCCCCAGCTGGAAAACCCGATCCGAAGTGCTTCAGCCATAACTACCGACCAGCTTCCAGTGTCACGCACGGAGGCTGGTTTTTTTGGCCTCCTTCGCGCACCGCCGCCCGATTGTCGCTGTCACCGCGCGGCCCCACCATCAAAATGTCCGGCGGCCAACCGCCCGCGCAGCACTTCGGAACTCAGACCGGTTCCGACCCCACCCCCCCCATATGGGGGATGAAATTCGACTGGCTGGCGGAAGGAAAAGGACGGATTTCGGCAAATGGACCCGTAGCCGGTGCCGTTCCGGAGATGGGGGAAGTGGACGGCAGTCCGTATGAAAGCTTGCAGCCCTGGACATTGTAAGGTTAGATACAGGTGTAAGCGACAAGTAAGAGTGCAGGCAGTCTTATGAACGTCGACTTTAGCCAAGGTATTCGACCAAGGTGCCTGCTGTTCCAGGCTTCGCGCTTCCTTCCGCTGGCTTCTTCTGTTTTTTCGCCGCTTCAGACACCCTCAGGTTGCCCACGATCATGACCAATACCACTGCGCCCTTACCACTTATACGCCTACCTGTACCGCCAGACCGCCTGATCTACAGCCGCCTCCCCACGGACTTTTACCCCTGGACCGAGGTTCTCACTGATCTGGAAAGGCGGCAGGATCCCGAATTCAGTGCCGTTATGGATATTCAGCAGGACAGCCGCTGGGCCAGATTCGTCTGGGTACGCGGCGTAGCGCGTGGAGGCGTAGGTGCGGGCGGGCGCGACGTTCCCCTGGAAATCACCATGCAGGCCCTCTCACAGGCGCAGGTGACCCTGACGCAGGTCGATCCGCTGGTGGCTGAAATCATCTGGTCCTGCCGCGCCACGCCGCCGCAGCCTCTGACCTCGCCCTGGCCCCAGGCCTACGACGAGCTCAGCCGCGAACGCTTTTACGGGGCGCTGATCGCCGAGAACAACTGCTCTTACTGGGAGTCCGGACGGGTGGTCTCCGGAGCCATTCCGCACTCGGGGATGGCCTGCCTGGTGGTGACTCCCGTAAGCCGCCTGGACCGTACCGAGTTGCTGAGGTTCTGGCAGCAGATGATCGCCATGGCGCAGCGGGCCAACCCCAGCTTCAGTGAGGTCTGGCGGCAGGTCGGCATGCAGCTTTCGGTGGAACATGTGGCCCTGGACCCGTTTGCACACGACATTACCGTGCAGGCCGGAGTGCTGCGGGTCGCGCCGGATGTTCCCGTTCAGGAACTGCGCCCGGCACTGCTTGCGGCCTTCCGGGGCAGCCTGACCCGCCTGGGCCTACGAGTCGCCGACCTGCCGATCGGTGACCTGAACCAGCAGGCGATCTGGGTCCTGGCCGGGATGGAAGCGTCATGACCCTCAGCCCGCAGAGTGTGCCGGTCTGGCCCACGGCCCTGAAAGACGAAACTCCTCTGCCCTTTTCGGCCTGGAGAATCATGCACCTGGTCGACGGACAGCGCACGGCGCAGCAGATCGCGGATCAACTCGGCCTGTCGCTGGAGGATATTCAGGTGGCCCTGGAAGAGACCGAGAACTGGACCAACCGGGCCGTGCAGCGCGAGAAGGTCATGACCGACGCCATGATCGCCACGGTGTCGCAGTGCCTGATGAGCGTCGTAGGGCCGATGGGAGAGTTCATGGTCGACGACGCGCTGGATGAAGTCGGGGATCATCCGACGCTTTCACAGGTTCTGAGCAACATTGCCACCCAACTGCATGAAACGCACCTGCACGCTTTTGTCAGGCAGCTGCGGTCCAAGGGGCTGGCATGAACCGGATTCGCATGAGCAGGACTGGCATGAGCAAACGCCACGTTCACGCCTTCTCGTCTATGCTGGGGGTCCCCTCCACCCCGCCGCCCACCGCTTCTCCCCTGAAATTCCTGCGGCACGCGACTGCTCTCTCCATGAACGCTGACCCATTTCACTCCCCAGCCCCGAGGTCTACTCCATGAAGTACACGGTTATCATTCGCCAGCCTGTTCCCGACAATGTCCGGGCCAACCTCGAAAAGCAGCTGGTCGAGCGTTTCGGACTGAACGAACAACAGGCCGAAAAGCTGGCGGCCCGGCGAGCAGGCCGGCTGATGAAGCCCACGACCCAGGCCCGCGCCGACCTGCTGCTGCGCGTGTTTGAATCCGTCGGTGCTCAGGTCGTCCTTGAAGAAGTCCGGGAGGAAAGTGACGGCCCGAGTCAGGCGTTCCAGTCGGCGGGGGTCTGGTCGGCGGGCGGCAATGACGACGTGCAACTCGCCTCGCCCATGCGCAACAACGCGACCATGCTGGACTTTGTTCCGCCAGCATCGGTGACCGGGGCAACCGGCGGCCAACGGGTCAGCCCCCTCGATGACCTCTTTGGGCCCGCGCCAGCTGCCCTGGTCGATCCGGCCGAGCTGCTGCCCGACTGGGCCAGAAAGGATGCCCTGCTGGCCCCGGACCGCAAAGCGCCGCCCGCGCCGCTGAACAGTGCTGAGGCCCAGGTCGCTGACGAACTCCGGGCCCTCGGAACCGTGCCGACTACTCCCCCCCCGGTCAGTAAACCCAGCGCAAACGATCAGTGGGCCGACTTTACGGGCAGTCTGGCCCCCATGACGGCCACACCGGCCCCAAAAGCCGCAGACGACTGGGGGGACTTTGCCGGTGGCCTGAGCCTGCCTACCGCGCCCGCCGACAGCGCCCCCCGGCAGACCACCGAGTTCCTGACCGCGGTGACCGAAGACGCTCCGGCGCAGGTTCACGCACGGACCAATCTGTCGCAGCAGATCCGGCTGGGAACGCTGCTGCCGCTGGGCCTGTCGAGCCTGCTGACCCTGGGACTGCTGCTGCTGGCGGTCCCTGGCCTCCAGCGGCAACTGGTGCAGGAAAATGCCCGGACGCTTGCCGCGACGCTCGCCACCACCTTGCCCGGAAACGCCGAAGCCGCCGCCACCAGCCTGGACTCGGCCATCAGCAGTTCCAATATCGGGTTTGTCCGTGTCGAGCAGCCAGGGGGCCAGACCATCTTGCGGGCAGCGCACCAGACCCAGGCCGAGAAGATCGGGCAGGCGATCACCCCATGGCTCAAAACCCATCCGAACGGGGGCAGTTTCAGCGCCAACGGACAAAGCTATGTCGTGGACCGGGTGGTGACCCCAGGGGCCAAGCGGCCAGGGTCGACCCGTTACGTTACCGTGGGCCTGCCGACCAACCTATCGAACACCATTTTGCGCAATACCCTGCTGCTGGTCGCACTGTCTACCCTGATCGGCCTGCTGCTGGCCTCGTTCCTGGCCGGACAGGCCGCGCGGCGCATTGTGCAGCCGCTTTCCGAACTGGTCAAGGTGGCCGACGCCATCAGTCTGGGCGATCTGACGCGACCCGTCAAAGTGGACCGCAACGATGAAATCGGCGATCTGGCCCAGGCGCTCGAGCGGATGCGCCTGAGCCTGGAAGCGGCGATGGACCGTCTGCGCCGCCGCAAACGCACCTGAACAGCTCGCATTTATCCCAGACAGGCTTCCCCGAGAACGGCACCCGGAACACAGACGCGGTGCCGTTCTCATTTTCGCTGCACCTCCCACAATCCGGTGTACTTTAGTCGGGTATGCTGTAGCCCATGAAGGAAACGACGCCTGCCGAGGGCCAGAAAATGTTGACCAACGGAGCACTGCTCGTGGATGTCCGCGAACCCAACGAGTACAGCGAAATTCATGCTCAGGGGGCGCTACTGCTGCCACTGAGCGAACTGGAAAGCCGGTTTTCTGAACTACCTAAGGATCGCCCGCTGCTCATGATCTGCCGCAGTGGTGCCCGGAGCGCCCGCGCAGGCGAGTACCTGCTGGCCCAGGGCTACAGTGACGTGACCAATCTGGCAGGCGGCACCCTGGCCTGGGCCGAAGCCGGACTGCCCGTCGAGCGGGGCCAGTAATGGATACTGAAGCCCCCATTCAGGCAGGCGGCGCCCTCAGTGGTCTGCCGACCCGGGAACAGGTTCTAGAGGCCCTCAAGATCGTTAAAGACCCCGAAATTCCAGTTAACGTGGTCGACCTGGGCCTGATCTACGAGGTAGAGGTGCAAGACAGCGGCCTGGTCAACATCTCCATGACCCTGACCAGTGTGGGCTGCCCCGTGCAGGACCTGATTCGCTCGGACGCCGAAATGGCGGTCGGACGCCTCGACGGTGTGCGTGAGGTCAATGTGGAATTCGTCTGGTCTCCGCCCTGGGGCCCGGACAAGATGACCGAAGACGGCAAGCGTCAGATGAGGATGTTCGGCTTCAACGTCTGAGATTGGCTGCGCTCAACGAACATTCACGCTGTAGTCTTGCGGTGATCATTTCAGTCTCATGCTCAGGCATTCAATAGACCTCCTGCGAAAGTCATTTTAGAAGTCCTAGCGTGTGGTTATAGAGTGCGGCAATCAAGTTAAATCGGAG
>JAGLBK010000190.1 GCA_018260275.1 Deinococcus sp. | reverse complement strand
AAGAATGCCTCATGGTGGAGGCATTCTCATCTCTTTTATCAGGCCCTAAGGGCCTTGGAGTCCTAAGCAGTGATAACGCCCAATGATTTGACGTGCTCCGCTGATGGAATAACGTGTGAGTTCCAGAATTTCTGTTTCGTTCTTGCCTTCTGCGAGGAAGGCAAAGAACTGGGCACGACGCCGCTCCACCGCGCAGGTGCTGGCCTTGTAGATCGTCCAGAAATCTTCAGCTTTGTGCTTGAGATCGACTGATGTATAGAACCTTTTCAAGGCTCTATACTACACGATTTAATCGGAATCCGTATTACTTACTACAATTTCACCAGTGACCACTTCACTGGCTTTCACGGCATCGTGGTTCCAGGGACGATCAGGGACAGCTTGTACATTCTTGCGGGCCTGCTGGAACAGCAGACCCGCCTCGAACCCCGCGAAATCATGGCCGACACCCACGGGTACAGCGATGTCGTTTTCGGCCTGTTTGCCCTGCTGGGCTACAAATTCAGCCCCAGACTAGCGGATTTGCCTGACCAGCGGTTCTGGCGACTGGATAAGGAAGCGGATTACGGCGCGTTAAATGACCTGAGCCGTCACAAACTGAATGAAAAACTGATTGCTGCCCACTGGGAGGATATGCTCCGGCTGGCCGGGTCACTCAAACTGGGGAAAGTCGGCGCGACGAGCGTGATGCGAACTTTGCAACGTGGGGGCAGTCTCTCTGGCCTGGGCAAAGCCGTCGCCGCCCTGGGGCGAATCGAGAAAACTCTGTACCTGTTGCAGTATGTGGATGACGAAGCGTACAGGCAACGGATTCTGAGGCAATTGAACCGTGGGGAATTGCGCCACAGCGTGGCGCGAACAGTCTTCCATGGGCGGAAGGGAGAAATTCGCCAGAAGTACCGCGAGGGAATGGAAGACCAGTTGGGCGCACTTGGCTTGGTGGTGAATGCCATCGTGTTGTGGAACACCCTGTAAATGCAGGAAGCACTGGTGGAACTCCGCAAACTGGGCAAAATTGAGAATGAGGCCGACATTGCGCGGCTATCGCCCTTGATGCACGAGCATGTTCACATGCTCGGCAAGTACGATTTCACGCTACCGGAAGATGTGGCCGGAGGAAAGCTCAGGCGCTTGCGTGACCCAGAATCTCTGGAAGAGTATCTCGCACTTATCAATTGAGAAAAAGAACGTGTGTGACGGCGAAATAGTCCAGTTTTTCAAGGCTTAGCGTCAGTTCCTGTTCCACTTCTCGCGTCAGGCCAAATTGTAGGAGCTGCTGGCTTACGTCCGCGAGGGCGATACCGTCATAGTCCACTCAATGGACAGACTGGCCCACAACGTGGATGACTTGCGGCGCATCGTCAATGACCTAACGGGGCGCGGCGTGCGCGTGGAATTTCAACGCGATGGTGTCACCTTCACGGGTGAGAACAATCCCATGCACATGCTACTGCTGACCATGCTGGGTGCGGTGGCCGAGCTTCTGAGGGCACAGAACCTTGAAAACCAGCGGGAGGGCATCGCCAAGGCGAAACAACCGGGAAAATACAAGGGGCGAAAGCGTGCACTCCCCCCAAAGCAGGTCGAGCAACTCCGGGTCAGGGTAGCCGCTGGAGAGGAAAAGACGGCCCACGACAAAGAGCTTGGCGTGAACCGCGATACGCTGTATGAGGCTCTGAAGCTTTCTTCCATCAGTCCCGGCTAATCACATGCACGTCCACGCCCCGCGTCTCACGCAGCACGTACTTGATGATGTCGCCGCGCAGCAGTTCGGCCCAGCGGCTGCGGCTGGTTTCGCCCATCACCATCTGGGTGGCGTGAACCCGGCGCGAATAGCCCACCAACGCCGCGCCCACGCCCTCGCCCGGTTCCAGCACTTCAAAGTGGCCGCCCAGCGCCGCCGTAATCTCGCAGCACACGTCCAGCAGGCGCGACTGCTCCTGGGTCAGACGCTCCAAGCGCACCGTGACCACATGCAGTTCGCCGTGCAGCCGCTCGGCCAGTTGCCCGCCCCGGCGAATCAGGCGGGCGGCGGTGTCTTCGGCGGCAATGGCGACCACCACCACCTCATGCGCGGCGGGCTGGCCGTCGGGGACTTCCATTTCGACCGCCTGGGCCACATGCCGCAGCGCGATTTCCCGCAGGGCGGTCAGGTTGGGCAGCGTGAAGAAGTTGCTCAGCGACTGCTCGACCTTTTCGGGGCCATAGATTTTCCCCGCCCGCAGCCGCGCCCGCAGGTCTTCAGGGGGCAGGTCAATCAGTACCAGTTCGTCGGCGTCGTGCAGCACGTGGTCGGGCACCCGCTCGCGCACTCGCACCCCGGTCAGGCGAGCCACCGTGTCGTTCAGCGATTCGAGGTGCTGCACGTTCATGGTGGACAGCACATGAATGCCCGCGTCCCGCAGCGCCTCTACGTCCTGCCAGCGCTTGTCGTTGCGGCTGCCGGGGGCGTTGGTGTGCGCCAGTTCATCTATCAGCACGATGTCGGGGCGGCGCTCTATCAGGCCGTCTATGTCCAGTTCGCTCAGGGTGACGTGGCCACGTAGGATTTCCCGCCGTGGAAAAACGGGTAAACCTTGCGCCGCCTCTATCGTCTCCTTGCGCCCGTGCGTTTCCAGGACGCCGATGAGGGCGTCCTCGCCGCTTTGTAGCCGCTCGCGCAGTTCGTTTAGGGCGCGGTAGGTTTTGCCCACGCCCGCTGCCATGCCGATAAAAATGCGGTGCGTGCCGCGCTGGGGCTGCAGCGGCTGCGTGGGGTCGCGGTGAAGGGTCAGGCGGATGGGGTCGGGCATAGGATATACTCTTTTGTATATACGGAGGTGGCAGAGATGGTGACACGAGTGTTTAGGAGCGGCAATTCACAGGCGGTACGGCTTCCCAAGGAACTGCGAGTAGACGCCGAAGAACTGGAAATCACCCGGCACGGCGACACGCTGATTTTGCGTCCCGTGCGGCAGGCGGGCCACCTAGAAGCAGCTTTTGACGCCCTGGCGGAAATCGGGCCGGATTTCATGCCTGAAGGTCGCCAGCAGTATGCCGTGCAGGAGCGAGAAGCGCTGTGAGCGTGCGTTATCTGCTGGACACCAACATCTGCATTTTCATCATCAAAAGCCACCCGCCACAGGTGCGGGAGCGTTTTGCGGCCCTGCGCCCCGGCGAACTGGCCATCAGCAGCGTGACCGAAGCCGAGTTGCTGCACGGAGCCTACAAAAGCCAGCGGGTGAGCGAAAATCTGGCCGCCATTTTGAGTTTTGCGTCCCAGATGGTCGTGCTGCCCTTTGACAGCCGCGCCGCCGACACTTACGGACAGCTCCGCGCCGAACTGGAAAAGCGCGGCACCCCGATTGGGTCGATGGATTATCAGATTGCCGCAACCGCGCTGGTTCATGGGGTTCCCTTGGTGACCAACAACGTCGGTGAATTCAGCCGCGTTCCAGGGCTGCGGGCCGAGGACTGGACGAAGTGATTCACTGACCGTCCAGGCTCAGGTTCACCGCCATACCAAAGAGAGGGGCTGCGTGCTGCGCCAAGGCTGCGCCGGGGTTCGTTGGATGTCAGACATGCAAAAGATCCCGAAACATAGAATGAGTTATGGACACTTTTCCAACGCCTACGCCTGAGCTTGTGCAGGCCAACCTTGACAAATTTGAAAGTCAGGGAAGCATCAGCGAGGCGGCACTGCGGCAGTTGCTGACCGCCTTTCCCGAAAACGGACGGATAGAAGACGTTTTTCTGAAAGCTGTAGCCATCAATAGTATCTACAGCACCAACATTTTTGCCATTCAGGACGCTGCTCGGCACATTCACGAGCTGAAGATTGACGACGCGCTGGGAGCGGCTGACCTGTCTCTGGTTCACGACATAGCCCAGATGACGATTGCAGGCAAGCCGAAGAACAATTACTCTTTTGCCACCAAATACTGCGCCTGGCACAGGCTCGACATTTATCCCATCTATGACAGCCTGATTGACGAGCAGCTGTGGCGTTACAGGCAGCAGGACAGCTTCGCCACATTTCGACGCGATGAGTTGCGAGATTATCCGCGTTTTGTAGAAATTGTGCATGCCTTCTCCGAGTTCTACGGCCTGAGCGCCTGCTCTGTTCGTGAAATCGATAAATTTCTGTGGGTACAGGCGAAAAAACTCTGATTATTTCTGACTGTCCAGGCTCAAGTTCACCGCCAGCACATTCACCCGCTCCTCGCCCAGCACGCCAAATTGCCGGGGCGTCAGGTGGGCGCGAATGACCTTCTCCACGTCTGCGGGTTGCATCCCCCGTGCCTGGGCGATGCGGTTGACTTGCAGCAGGGCCGTCGCCAGCGACACGTCCGGGTCCAGGCCACTGGCCGAAGCGGTTACGGCGTCAACAGGCACGGGCGCGTTCTCGCTCAGGCCGTTTTCTTTGCGGAAGGCGGCAATACGCTCCTGCACGGCGTCTTTCAGCTTGGCGTTGGTCGCGCCCCAGTTGCTCGCGCCGCTGTTTTCGGCGTTGTAGGGTTCGGGGCCGCTGCCGTCGGTCTTGTTCGTCATGCTGGGCCGCCCGTGCAGGTACTGCGGCGCGGTGAAATTCTGGCCCAGCACCGCCGAGCCGACCACTTTGCCGTTTTGGGAAATCAGACTTCCCTGCGCCTGATTCGGGAACAGTGCGCCTGCGACGGCGGTGGTCAGCAGCGGGTAGCCCAGCCCGCACACCAGCGTGAACAGGCCAGCGGCCAGAAAGGACGTGAGCAGCAGGCGCGGCAGCGGCGCAGCGGGGGCGGGTTCGGGGTACAGTTGGATGTTTTCGCGGTAGAGGGGGTCGGGGATAGTCATATTTTTTCCTTTGCAGAAGGCAGAAGGCAGATGGCGGATGGCTTTTTGCTTTTGACCCTCTCCGCTGGGGAGAGGGCCTCGCGCAGCGAGGGGTGAGGGATTACTTCACCACCACGCCCTGCACCATTTGCAGGTGGTCAGCAATCGGCCCCAGCGTCAGCGCGGGCAGGAAGGTGAGTGCGCCTACGATCAGGATGATGCCGACGGTCAGCGCCCCGAACAGCGGCGTGTCGGTGGGCAGGGTGCCGGAGTTGGCGGGCGTGCGGCGTTTGGCGGCCAGCATTCCGGCCACGGCCAGCATCGGCAGCAGCGTCAGGTAGCGCCCGAACAGCATGGCGAGGCCGATGGTGAGGT
>JAGLBK010000018.1 GCA_018260275.1 Deinococcus sp. | reverse complement strand
CGCCAGCCCCACGCGGCGGCCACTTCTTCCTCGATCTGCGGCGAAACGTGCGCGTAGGTGCCCACCGACCCCGAGAGCATCACGACCTGCACGCGGCCACGCGCGGCACTGAGGCGCTCGGTGTCGCGGTCCAGCGCGGTCATCCAGTTCAGGAACTTGAGGCCGAAAGTCATCGGCTCAGCGTGAATACCGTGGGTGCGGCCCACCGTCGGCGTGTGCTTGTAGGCCACCGCCTGGGCGCGGCACACCTCACGCAAAGCCTTCACGTCCGTCAGGATGATCCGCAGCGCCTCGTCGAGCAGCAGGTTCTGGGCAGTGTCCACCACGTCGGTGCTGGTCAGGCCGTGGTGAATGAAGCGGGCCTCCTCGCCGTAGCGCTCAGTCAGGGCGCGGGTAAAAGCCACGATGTCGTGGCGGGTCACGGCCTCGATTTCGGCCACCTTCAGGGCAAAAGCTTCGTCGATGGGGTCGGCCTGCGTCTTGGCGACCAGGGCGTCGTAGGCCGCGCGGGGCACCTCGCCGTGGTGCGACTGGGCGTCCATGGCCGCCAGTTCCACCCGCAGCCAGGCGCGGTACTTGCTGGCCTCGCTCCAGAGGGCCTTCATTTCGGGGGTCAGGTAACGGTCAATCATCGTCCCGCAGCCTATCCCAAGGCCGACGCGGGTATTTGAAGTGCAAGCTATTTGAGGCCGTATTACTTCAGATAGGGCGTGAAGCGGGCCAGATCGTCCGGGTTGGGGCTGGTGTCGGCGCTGGTCAGGTTACTGCCGCCGAAAGTGAGCAAAATCCTGGTGCCAGCGGCGCCTTTCGGGTGCCCGTAGCGCGTGTTGAGCGTAAACGGCCCGGTTAGAACTGAGCGCATGGTGCTCGGGTCGAAGATCAGGGCCGCGCCGCTGAGGTCGGGGCTGCTGGCCTTCACGCCGCCGGAAGCCACCACAAAGCCGGTCTTGACGTACAGCACGATGCTGGCCGCACTCAGATTCCTGACACGGGCGTCGGTGTAGCTCACGTCGCCGCTGGCGCTGACGGTGCCGCTTTTGAGGTCGTAGACCACGTTACTGGCCTTCAGGACGCCGCCCTGCTTGGTCTTGAGGGTGGCGTTCTGGGCCACCAGGGAATCGCCCGGCTTCAGCTGCATTTTCGCGCCGCTGAGCACCATTCCGCTTTTGGTATCGGTGGCGGTGCCACCCGTGGGCAGGTCGGTGGCCCCGGTTTCCAGGTTCAGGTTCTGTGAGCCGCGCGGGGTCACGGTCAGGCCGCCGAAGCTCAGGGCCTGGGCCTGACCGGGCAGCCACGCCAGGGTCAGCGAGGCCAGCAGGGGAAAAAGACGGTTGGGCTTCATATCGGCCCAGCCTACCCCCGCTCCGGCCCTCCGAGTTGTGCTGGACGTGAGCGCCCGCGTCAGACTCGTTTCAGCTTGCCCCCGTTTCAACTTGGCCGCTGCCCACCCGTTGCCCCCACCGGCAGGGCAACCGCAAAGTCCCAAAAACGAATAACAGGTAACCAGTATTACGGGATAAACAGAAATCCTGCCGCTTGAATGAAACTTGGTTCCTGATGAAATCGGGATTTTTCTCTGGGGCATCCATTAGTATTTACACCGAGTTCAAAATTGAACCGACTTTGCGGAAGCCCTGCCCCACCGGGGAGTCCCCCGGCAAAGCCCCGGCACTTGATCTAGACTTAAGAAGTTGTGAAGTCTGCTGCCCTGTTCGTCTGCCTCGCTCTATCGCTGCTCTCCCCGGCGGCTCTGGCCGCGCCCCGCGTGGGGGTTCATGACGGCTTTACGCGCGTCGTGTTCCCGCTGCCCAGAGCGGCGGCCATCTCGACCAGTCTGGGCGGGCAGCATGTAACGGTCAAAGTAGGCGTGAGCCTCCAGCCGGAGCGTGGCCAGTTGCACGCCGCGGGGGTCAGCGCCTACGCCGTGAAGGGCAAGACCGTGACCGTGGCCCTGGCGCCCGGCTACCGCAAGGCCACCGCGAAGGTGCTGGCTGCCACCGGGAAAGAACCCGCCCGCCTGATCATCGACGTGCCGCGCCAGCAGGCGGCGGCCCAGATAAAGAGCACTCCTCGGCAGCAGAGGGCCGTGATCCGGTCGGCCAGCAGCCACGCGGCGGCCCGGCCCCGTGTGGTGATCGACCCCGGACACGGCGGCATCGATCCGGGCATGGTCAGCCCGTGGGTCCGGGAAGAAGACGTGACCCTCGACGTCGGGCTGCGGGTGCGCGACCTGCTGCGGGCCAAAGGGGTGGATGTGGTCATGACCCGCGACACGGACCACCACCTGAGCGCGGACAAGGCCACTGACCTCGATATGCGCTCGAATCTCGCCAAAACCGACAAGGTGGCCGCCTACATCAGCATTCATGTGAACGCGGGCGACTCTGCCGGGGCCGAGGGCATCGAGACCTATTATTTCGGGCAGCCTATTTCGGGCAGCAACCGCAGCCTGGCGGTGGCCGAAAACGGCGGGGGGTCGGTGGGGCGCAACCTGACCCGCAAGGCCGCCAACAAAGCCCAGAGCATGCTCGGGGACATTCTGGCGCAGGCCAAGGTCGCCTTTTCCAGACAGCTGGCCCAGAAGGTGCAGCACAGCCTGCTCGCCACCACAGGCGCGGCCAACCGGGGCGTACACACCGACGCCTTTTATGTGATCCGTGACCCCCGTACCGCCGCCATCCTGACCGAGATTGGGTTTGGCAGCAGCCAGCGCGAAGGCCCCCTGCTGGCCACACCGGCTTACCGCGCCAGAATTGCCAGTGGAATTGCCCAGGCGATTCTCGATTTCCTGCACATGGACTGAACGCCGCGAAGTCATATGCAACCGGCAGGGACAACAAAAAAAGGGAGAGTTTCCACTATCAGAAGCTCTCCCCTGTCCCGGCTAGGTTTACTTTTTGCGCGTTCCCCCGGTCAGACCGAGCACCCGTAAGACGATGACGGCTGGAATCGCCATAACGGCGCTGAAGGCCGCCCACAGCGCCCCCGGTACGCTAGGCAGCACCCGGCCCTCGGCGCGGGTCGGCACCTGCGGCAGCACACGCGGCAGCTGCGGAGTGGGCACGCCCAGCACCCGGCCACGCGAATCCTTGACGGGCTTCTGGGCGTTGGCGACGGCTTCCAGCTCCTGCTGGCTGGGGGTCATGTCGATTTTGGCCCCGGCGGCGTTCAGCGCGGCTTTCTTGGCGGCATTGCCCGCACCCCCGGCGTGCGTCCCGAATTTCTGCGAGTACACCCAGGTCACTTCGGCGCCAAAGAAAAAGATCATGGCGCTGTAATAGATCCAGAGCAGCAGCGCCACCAGTGTGCCCGCCGCACCGAAAGCGCTGCCGGGCGCGGCCCGCCCAAAGTAGATACCAATGAGCAGCTGACCGATGGTAAACAGCAGGGCAGTAATCGCGCCGCCGACGATCACTTCGGACCATTCCAGCTTGACCGACGGCAGGAACTTGAAGATGGCCGCGAACACCCAGGTCAGGAAAAAGGTGGACAGCACGAAGGTCAAAAAGCGCACCGCGAACGCCCCGACCCCGAAGCGGTCCCCGAGGTGCTGCGCGATGGCCGACAGGTAGGTGTTGAGGCCCAGGAAAATCAGCAGCACCAGTCCGATAGCCAGAATCAGCAAAAACGAGGTCACGCGGGTCTTGGCGACGGCGGCCATGCCCTGTGGCGGGGCCGGGTCCGCACCCCACATGCTGTTCAGGGCGTCCTGCAATTGCACGAACAACCCGGTGGCCCCCATGAACAGGGTCACAAAGCCGACCACACTGGCCGTCACGGTGCCTTTGGCCAGGGTAGCGGTGTCGGGCACAATACTTTTGAGGTAACCGGCGGTCTTTTCTCCCAGGTTCTGGGAAATCATGCCGCCCGGCCCGAACAGCTGGTCGAGCACAGTCTGGTCGGTCAGAAAGCGTCCGGCAATTGCCACAGCAAACAGCAACAGCGGCGCGATACTGAACATGGCGTAATAGGCAATGGCCGCCGACAGGCGCGGGGCTTTGTCCTGCCCGAAGGCAAGCACCGCCTCACGCGTCATCGAAAAGAGATTGGCGGGTTTCAGAGCAGCGGTATTCACCTTCGCAGTCTATAAGGGCCTCCCACCGGCAGGCGTGAAGGCCGGGTTCAGAAAAGGCCCATACAGAAGAGGCCCGTACAAATGCGGGCGTCCCGGCACCCTGCCCGACTCCTGATTCAGGGGGCGCAAAAGCCTCTCCCCTTTTCGTTTTAGCTCATAGTGGATTTCAGAGAGCCATCTCAGCTGCTAACGAGAAATCGACGTGCTAGACGGCAATCATCCGATGAAGCCGATGCGCGGCAGCAGTATCTCACTCAAGTCGTTCCAGTTGGTGTTTTTTGACCCATTCACACTTCAGCTCCGCGAAACATGGGAAGAGCCTTCGTTTTTTCGTTAACCGGCAAACGCACGGCACAGTGGTCTTCTTTTGCCCACTGCTCTAGGCTAGCGGCATGCGGCCCATTCCAGAAGATTTTACGCAGATCCTGCTCGTGCAGGTCACCGACGAGATGACGGTCAATTTCGGCGAACTCGGCCAGGTGCATCCGGTCTACGCCACCTACTGGATGGCGAAACATTTCGAGGAAGCCGGGCGCAAGATTATTTTGCCGCACCTGGAAGACGGCGAGGGCGGCATAGGCTCGGAGGTCGAGGTGCGGCACACCGCCTCGGCCTTACCGGGCATGACCGTGACCGTGACCGCCACATTCGTGCGCCAGGAAGGGCGGCGCATCTACGCGGCCATGCGGGCGACCAACGAACTGGGCGACGAGATCGGCGCGGGCCGGACCACCCAGGTCATCTTGCCGCAGGCCCGCATAGACGACAATTTCGCGGCGCTGCGGGAGCGCTGGGCGCAGTGGCAACAGACACAGGCAGAAGCCTAAGCCAACAGTACAGCGAAGCAGCCCACGCCAAAGCTGTTCCCACGCATGTACCAACATGGCTGCACCGGGTTCAACGCCGAGCGCCTATGCTGTTCAGGTTATGCCGAAAAAACCCCCGGTCTCGGATTATTACGACGTGCGGCGCGACGCCAGTGGCGAGCGTTATATCGCTGTCAACGTCAGCGGCCTGGCCCTGCTCCAGAACCCGCTGCTTAACAAGACGACCGCGTTTACCCCGCAGGAACGGCGTGAACTGGGCCTTGAGGGGCTGATTCCGCCGCATATTTCGACCTTCGAGGAACAAAAAGAGCGCACCTACCGCAGCTACCGGAAAATTGGCAACGACCTGGAAAAACATGAATACCTGCGGGCGCTGCAAGACCGCAACGAGGTGCTGTTTTACGCCGTGCTGGAAGACCACCTCGAGGAGATGCTGCCGATCATCTACACCCCGACGGTGGGCGAGGCGGTCAAGAACTATTCCAGTAATTACCGCTACGCACGCGGCTTCACGGTCAGCACCGAGGACATCGGGCGCGTGGACGAGATGCTGGAAAACGTGTCGGTCAACGATGTGCGCATGATCGTCGCCACCGATTCGAGCGCCATTTTGGGCATCGGGGATCAGGGTTTTGGGGGCATGGCGATCAGCATTGGCAAACTGAGCCTGTACACGGCGGCGGGCGGCTTGGGGCCGGACAAGACCCTGCCTGTCGAACTGGACGTGGGCACCAACCGCAAGGACCTGATCGAAGACCCGCTGTACCTGGGCCTGCACCGTGAGCGCATCAGCGGGCCGGAGTACGACGAATTCCTCGACACGTTCGTCGAGGCGGTGGCGGCCCGCTATCCCAAGGCGATTATTCAGTGGGAAGACTTCTCGCGCGGCACAGCCTTCCGGGTGCTGGAGCGTTACCGCAAGGTCGTTCCCAGCTTCAACGACGACATTCAGGGCACCGGGGCCATGGCGCTGGCCGGGCTGCTGCGGGCCGCCCATATCAAGGGGCAGTACCTGGCCGATCAGGTCTTCGCGGTAGTCGGGGCCGGAGCCGCCGGAATCGGGGTCGCTAGCGCCATTCGCCAGGGCCTCGAAATGGAGGGCTTTAGCCCGCAGGAAGCCTCAGCGCGGGTGTTCGTGGTAGACCGTTACGGCCTGCTTATGGAAGATCAGCCCGACCTCGAAGTGCAGCAGATGCCCTTCGTGCGCCGCAGAAGCGACCTTCAGGGCTGGCACTACGCGGGCGAATACCCCAACCTAAACGAGGTCATCACCAATGCCCGCGTCACGGCGCTGTTGGGGTTCACAGGCGTGCCGGGGCTGTTTACGCAGACTGACATCATGGCGATGCTGAAAAACACGTCCAGGCCAATCGTCTTTCCGCTCTCGAACCCTTCGAGCCACGTCGAGGCCCAGCCTATTGACCTTATCCACTGGACCCGTGGCGCGGCCATCGTCGCCTCGGGCAGCCCGTTCCCACCCGTCGAGTACAAGGGGCAGTTTTATCCCATTGGGCAGGGCAACAACGCCTTTATCTTTCCGGGCCTGGGCTTTGGGGCCGTGACAGCCCGCGCCCGCGAGATCACCGACAACATGATCGTTGCCGCCGCCCTGACCCTGGCCGAGTACACGGCGGCCTATCCGGGGCACGTCTACCCGCCGATCAGCGAACTGCGCGAACTGAGCGTCAAAATCGCGGTCAAGGTGGCGCGGCAGGCCATTCTGGACGGCGTATGTGCCCAGCGCAGCGTCCGCAACCTCAGCGACGACCAGCTCGAAGAGGTCATCCGTGAGCGGGCCTGGTCGCCCCAGTATCTGCCGCTGCGCCGCGCGGAACGCTGACCAGACCGCCCTGCCGCGCCAGAGTTCGGGCATTGCTCACGAAGCGGCCAAGTAGAGTTCAGGCAGAGTAGAGTTCAGAACGCGTATGACCCGTCCGCAGGCCAGCCCCCCCACAACCCACAAAAGCCGAGGCCCAGCCCTGTTCAGAAGTGAATTCTGGCGCGTCTGGATGCTCGGGGCGCTGCTGCCGGTCTATCTGCTCACCACGTTCGGGGCCACCCTGGCACGGGTCGACGGTGAAAGCATGGACCCCACCCTCCAAACCGGGCACCTGCTGCTGCTGCTCAAATATCCGCGCTGGCTGCACGCCTGGCACCTCAGCGGCAATTATCTGCACTACGGCGACCTGGTCATCTTCAAGGCCCCTGCCGACAGCCCGTATGCGTTCGAGACGCTCTACGGCTTTCGCCACCGACCCTATAACGTCAAGCGCGTGGTGGGGCTGGCCGGGGACCAGCTGGAGATCAGAGACGGCCAGCTGATCCGCAATGGCCGGGTGGTCGCGGAACCGTATGTCAGCGAAGGTTACATGAACGCCCAGCCCAAACTGACCGTGCCGCCCGGAAAAGTCTGGGTGCTGGGCGACAACCGGCGGCTCGGCTCCAGCCTCGACAGCCGCGCTTATGGCCCGGTGGATATCCGGGACGTGGCGGGCACGGCCAATCTACGGCTCTGGCCGCAACCGGGCAACCTGTCGGGAAGATAAGGCTCCCTGTTGCCGGGGTCGGTCTACAATGCGGAAACTGGGCCGTACCGGGCCGCAAAGCAGCAACTGACCGCCACGCACCACGACACTCATCCTGGCCTGCTACGGTGCGGGAATGACCACTCCCCGTCTGCTCATGGCCTCCGCGCTGACCCTCTGCGCCCTCTCGACCAGCACTGCTGGCGCACAGACTCTGGTGACTTTTACCAGTCCCCAGCTGCCCTTCAGCTTCAGCCACCCGAAGGGCTGGTTCGGCATCAATCTGGGCGACAGGACCAGCGGCGTGAGCATGGTTTCCGGCAAAACGCCGCCCGCCACGATGGTGCGCCTGCTGTTTGCACCGAACGGCGGCAAGACCATGGACCTGGCCCAGCAGTTCAAGGGCTTTGAGACCGGAGTCAAATCCACCGGGGTTCAGGTTCGCCAGCAAAGCAGCTACAACGCCCGTTACGGCGGCCTGAACGGTATGGAGCGCGAATATACCGTGACCAAGGGTGGCAAGAATGTCAAGATGCGTATCTGGTTTGCCCAGGACCACAAAAACATCTACTCCTTCCAGCTGACCGACACCCCGGAGCGTTACGCTTCAGCCAGCGACCTGTTTACCCGGATGATGGGCACCGTCAAGTTCAAGTAAAGGCCCGACCGCTTCAGCGTCACCGCGCCCGGCTTTCCCTTAAACTGAGGAGATGCCCTATCTCCATGTCACTCGCGCCACTCCTTTCCAGCGCCGGAGAGCCTGATGAGTTCACCCACGCCGCAAACCGGCTCCAAGACCTTTGAACTCGATATGCATATCAGCTTTGCCACTCCACTGACCGAGGAAGCGGCCAAAGCGGCCCTGCTGGTGCTCGAAGGCTTTACGGTAGACCTGTACCGCCCGCACCCCAGAGCCCTGCCCTCAGGTCATATGCCGCATGAGCTGGTGCCTTCTGCCCGCCTGATGGGAGTGCTGCGCGACCCTGCCACGGTGCATAGTGGACTGGAGGCCCTTCTGAACGGCCCAGCACGCACGGTAGAAATCGGGTTGCGCGGCCTGCTCCGCAGTGCTCAGGGACAGACCGAATGGATGCCCTGGCGTAAAAATGTCGTCCTGCCGCGCCAAGCTGTGGATCAGGTACTGTTTGCCGAGGGAATCAAATACATTCTGGAGTAAAGTCCCGCCAGCAACGTATTTTTTTCTTCGTGTCCTGAACGGAACAAAAACCCCTCAGCGTGCCTGAACACTTCAACTTTGAATGAGTTTCAGTGGAAAACGGCAGCGGGGGAACGCTGTTTTCCCAGTACCGCCTCACGCCCGGCAGCCGTGATCCGGACCAGTGCAGGCGGCCTGGCAGCCGCAGCGCCCTCCGATAGCCCCGCCGCGTTCCCCACCAGTTCGACCAGCTGACCACGCAGCAACCAGTCGAGAGGGGCCGCTTGGATCTGGTCGGCGGGCAGGACTTCACCGGCACTCAAAGCCAGCAGAAAACGGTGCGCCTGCCGGACCAGCACCGGGGACATCCGGAAGCCCTGGAAGTGTGAAGTTTGTCTCATGGCCTCTTGCACAGCAGAATTGAATCACATTTTTTCTGACAGGCCCCTCTCAATAAGAAAAGATAAGGCCAGCTTCTGCCGACTTTCTCAGGCGAGACCCGAAAGCCGACTGGCAAGCCTTTCACGCCCCTGCTCAGGCGGTGTGGCGGTCTGACACCTTTCTTTTACAGGTGGCCTTTAAGGGTCGTCGCCAGCTTGAAACGGATTTTTTTGCCCGCCGGAATGGTAATGCGCTCGCTGGTGCCGGGGCGCACTCCCTGACGCGCCGCCGTCTGGGTCACACTGAGGGTGCCCAGTCCCGGAAGGCCGACGCTTTTGCCCGCATGCAGCGCACTGACGATGTTTTCGAGCACGCAGGCCACGGCGTCTCCGGCCTGTTTCTTGTTGAGGCTGGTGCGCTCGGCGACCATCTCGACGATCTGAGTTTTGGCAATCTTACTGGCCTGGGCAGAAGTGGTGTTGACTTTCTTTGCAGCAGGTTTGGTCGCTCTAGCCATAGGTGCTCCTCCAGAAAAGGATTTCGAGCAGAACGTCGGCTCTCGGGATAACTATGCAGATGGTCGGCTCAAATGGAGCTTAACACACGTTTGACCCGAGTCAGCTTATGGCGCGGGCTTCATGGACGAGGCATTAAGGCTCACTATCCGGCTGCGCCCGGAGAGCGCCTCGAAGGTCCACAGTCGCCCGTAGAGGGGCTGACCCACACCACCCAGGACTTTCAGGGCTTCAAGCGCCATCATGCCCCCCACGATATTGGGCACCGGGCCGATGACCCCGGCCTCGGCGCAGGAATCGGTATCGTTGGGCACCGGAAAAACGTCGCGCAGGCCAAAGCGGGCGTCGAACACGCTGACCAGCCCCGAGGTTCCGCTGGCCGCTCCCCACACCCAGGTCCGGCCCGCCGCAGTGCAGGCATCCGCGATGGCGTAACGTGTCTCGAAATTGTCGGTGGCATCGATGACCAGGTCGTAACCGGCGACCAGCTCCAGTGCCCCAGCCGGGGTCAGGGCAGGCAGCGCCGACACGGAAACATGAGGATTGAGCTGCTGGGCACGGGCGCAGGCCACGGCGCTTTTTGAGCGGCCTACATCGGCCACGCCAAACAGGGTCTGACGGTGCAGGTTGCTCAGGCTGACCGTATCGCCGTCGGCAATGCTCAGGTGCCCGGCTCCGGCTCCGGCCAGTTGCGAAATCACCGGGCCGCCCAGCCCACCCGCGCCCACGACCAGCACCCGGCTGGCTTTCAGGCGTTCCTGCGCCGCGGCCTCATGCCATTCGGGAACCAGCAGCGGGCGCGAATACCGCCGCAGTTCGCTGCGCGTCAGGGAAAGCGGTGGGGTTCCGGTAGAGTTCACGGCCAGCAGTGTAATGCGGGCTGCTCCTGCCAAAAGCGGCACGTTTCCGGGTTTCGCCACTTCTGCCTGAGCTTCCAGATTCACCCGCTGCGTTTGGAGAAAAGAGCGGCCCTCCCTAGCCCCATGCTCTAGACTGCCAGCTGTGATGTTCTTCGTCGTGGCGGCCTTGTCCTATCTGCTGGGGTCCATGGTGACAGGAGTCATCTACTCGCACCTGCGCGGCGACGACATTCGCAGCCGCGACCTGCCGGGCGGCAGCGGCACCTTCAGGCAATACGGGCGCACGGCGGCCATTCTGGTGACGCTCGCAGACGCCCTGCGCGGCGCACTGGCCGTCGGTCTGACCGACTTGCTGGCTCAGGAGCTCACCTGGCTGGCGACTATCATGGTGGTGCTGGGGCACTGTTATCCGGTCTTTTTCGGGTTTCGTGGCGGGGGCGGCATCGCCACACTGCTCGGGGCCTTATTCGTAGCGGCCCCCGCGACTGGTCTGGGCATGCTGGCCTTTGGACTGGCCGTTATTCCACTGTACAAGGCCACGCTGCAAAAGCGTCTGGGCCTCAATGCCGTGCCGTTTGCCAGCGCCCTGACCATTCCTGTCGGCCTGCTGCTGGCGCGGCATTACGGCGGGATGTACGAGGTGCTGGGCGGCGGGCTGATGATGGGCATCCGGGGAGTTCACATGCTGGCTCAGGGCCGCGCAGGACAAGCGCAACCGTGAACAGAACCAGTGCAACCGTGCAAGCGTGGCTGCGCTCCTCCCTGATCCTGGGGCTACTCGGTCTGGGCACGGCCCGCGCCGACCTCAACCTGAGTGGGCGCACCTTGCAGTGGGAGAGTGGGAACGCCGCCGTGTGGCAACGCGAATTCCCGGCCAGCATGGGGCCACTGACCGAACCCCTCGCGGTGGGCACTACGACCTATCTGGGGGTCGGGCCAGTGGTCTATGCTTTCGGACCCGCCGGAAACCTGCTGGGCCGCGCCGACCTGCCGGGGCAGAGCACCTCGCTCGACAGCGTAAGCGGCGTGGTGGCGGTCAGTACCCAGGGACACGGCTACACCGAGCGCTTTACGCTGGCCGCCCCGCAAAATAACCTCAGTCTGCCGGTGGTCGAACGCGCCGTGATGCCCCCCGATTCCCAGATCACCGGATGGCTGGCAGGGGTCGCCGATTCTGTTCCAGCGCCTCAGCTGTCGCAGGCGGCGCGGGATTTCCCGGACAATCCTTTTGTGGCGCTGCGCGAGGCCGAGCAGCTGAACAAGGCAGGTGACCACGCCAGGGCGCTGAGCGCGGTGCGGCACACGCTGGGCAGTCGGCTGCCCTTTACGGCCTGGACGCAGCTGGCCGCCCGGCTTGACCGCGCCGGTTATCCTGCGGCGGCGAACCTGGCCCTGGAGCGCGCCACCCGCGACGCGGCGGCACGTGGCATCGACCCGGAAATCCCGGTGAGCCGCGCCGCGCTGCGGGCTTACGGTGATCCGGTAGGGTACGCCGCCACCCTGATACAGCAGGGCCATCTGGCACGCGCCGACGCCTGGATGAACTTTCTGCGCGGCCTTTACCCACGGTTTGAGGGCCACAGTGACCTGTACCGGCGCTACGCCGCGCTGCTGGACGCCCAGGGCCGCAGCGGTGAGGCAGAGGGCTGGCGGCAGTTCGGCGCTTCACTGCGGGCAGGCAGCCTGTATAACCTGGGGCCCGACGATACGCAGACGGTGCGCGACGCCGCGAGACTTGCTACCCTGGCGCTGCTGCTGGGCCTGCTGGCGGCGTACCTGACGCTGGCCGCCCGCGCCTGGAAAGCCCAGGGCGAGGACACCCGGCCCTACGGTGGGCGCTGGGCATCGGTGCTCAAACGGCCTCTCACCCGTGCCCGCCTCGGTGTCCTCAGTTACGCCTCTTTGCCCGAACGCCTGACACTCGTTATTCTGGGGGCGGCGCTGCTCACGGCGCTGGTCGGGTGGCAATGGGCCAACCAGACAGGACGCGGCCTACAGGCTCCGGCCCTGAATATGGGCACCTACGGCGGCGGGTGGTACAGTGCCCACATCGACGACCTTAATCTGCGCCCCGGCCCTGACACGGCCATTCTGAACGGGCTGGCGGCGCAACTTGGCGGCGACGACACGACCGCACGCGACTCGTATACGGCAGCTGGGCCGGACGCCTGCGCCCTAAATAACCTGGGTGTCGTCTCGCAAAACCGTGAAGACCAGCCACAGGCGCTGGAACTGTACCGCCAGGCACTGACGCTGGAACCGGACAGCAGCGCCGCGTCCTATAACCTGGGCCTGGACCAGCGCACGCCGGACACCCTGTTTCAGCAACAGTACCGCTGGGGCGAGCCGAGGCTGTGTTATCCCAACCGCCGCAACCTGGCCCGCATGGTCAGCGGCGACCTGAGCGTGACCCTGCGCCGCGACCTGAGCGACCCGCTAGGGTTTTTGCGGCGTGACCCCCAGCAGCCGAACCCCGCCGGGTCGGTGCGGATGGGCTGGGCCGTGCTGGGGGCCATAACGCTGCTGGCCACCCTGGCCTTTTTGCTGCTGGTGCCCCGCGCTGCCGGAAGCCGCCGCCTGGGTCGCCCGGCGCTTTACCGCCTGCTGGCCTTTTTGTTTCCCGGCTCGGCGCTGCTGGGCAACCCATGGGGCGGCGTGCTGCTGCTGACCTGGGCGGCCACCGTCACGCTGCTGGCCCCGCTGACCCAGCTGCTGCGCTTTGAATTTTTGCCGCAGCCACAGCAGCCCGCCGTGCGTAACGTGCTGGTGCTGCTGCTGATCGCCTGCTACGCGATCAATACGCTGGGCCTGTCTCTGATCGAGGCCAACACCTTCCGCCAGCGCCGACTGGAACGGGCCGCGGGCTGACACGTGCTACGGTTCCCGCCACAGCCGAGGCTTATCCTGTCACCATGACCCGCCCCGGCTCCCCGAACACCAGTGGCGAAGGCCGCACGCAAACGCTGGAACGCACCGAAACCAAAAAGCCCCGGCTGTGGCGCGTGCTGCTGCTGAACGACGACTACACCCCGATGGATTTTGTGGTGATGGTGCTGGAACGTTACTTTCGTAAAAGTGAGCAGGAAGCCCAGCTGATTATGCTGGCGGTGCACCGCAAGGGGCAGGGCGTGGCGGGCGTGTATACCCGCGACGTGGCCGAGACGAAAGTGGCGCAGGTGACGCAACATGCCCGGCAGGAAGGCCACCCGCTGATGGTCGTGGCCGAGCCGGAGGGGGAAGGCTAGAATGTCAGGCGAAACTATGACTACACCTGTCCAGCCCAAAAAACCCACCGCGAGGAACTGTTGCGGGTCGCCGCATCCAGCCTGCGTCTGGAAGGGTTTGAGGTAACCGCCGAGCAGTTAGCCCAACTGGAACACAAACAGAATGGGCAACCTGAGAGCGGGCGGCAGGCCGTTTAGCCCGCAGGAGCAGCAGCAGCTTGAACTTGCCCTGATTCTGCTGCTGGAACAGGTACAGAGCGCCGCTCCACTCAGCCTGTCGGTCACTCTGTTGCAAGACTGGCACGCAATTTTGTCGGCGGGCATCGGGCGGATGCAGCCGGGGCTTTTGCGGCAGACAGACATCACCTTCGGGTCGTACTTTGGCACCGCGCCTGCCCGGATTGCTACTGAATTGGACGAACTCGTTGCCTGGCATTTGCAGCACTGGCCCGAGCTGGTAACCCCGCAAGAAGTGGTCGGACACGCCACCGGACTGCACGCCGAACTGTTGCGGATTCATCCGTTCTGGGACGGTAACGGGCGACTGGCACGGGCTGTTCAGGCGTGGCTGTGCTGGCAGGGCGGCCTGGACGCGCCGCAGTACGAAGACCGCCCGGCCTACATCGCGGCACTCAACCGTTACCACCACACCCGCGACCTGTCTTTGCTGCTGGACGTGACCTGGGCAGCGATTCCAGGGCCGGATTTGCGGTAGCGTGCAGCCACGCCCATGATTTCCGACCACCTGCAAGCCACCATCCAACGCGCCGCCGACCTCGCCCACGCCGCCGGACACGAATACGTGACGCAGGAGCATCTGCTGCTGGCCCTGCTGGACGACCCCGACGCCGCCGAAGCGTTGGCCGCACTGGGCGCGAATCTGGACAGACTGCGCGGCACCTTGCAGGAGAATCTGGCCGACCTGGACGTGCTGGACGACCCCGAACCCGACTTCACGCTGGGCGTTCACCGGGTGGTGGAGGGCGCGGTGCTGCAACTGCACGCCAGCGGCAAGGGGAGCCAGCAGGCCGACGGCACGCGGGTGCTGGCCGAAATCCTGGAGGAGGACGACAGCCCCGCCCGCGCCGCGCTGGAGGCCCAGGGCGTGACCCGGCTGGATGTGCTGGGCTACCTGTCGCACGGCACCGCGAAGGTCGCCAGACGTGGCAAGGAGCGGCGCGTGGCGGGCGTGGACGGCGACCTGACCGTGCCCGAAGCGGAGGCCGAGCAGAACCCGCTGGAGGCGTACACCCAGAACCTCACCGAGCAGGCGCGGGCGGGTGAGTTCGACCCCGTTATTGGCCGCGCCGCCGAGCTGGAACGCATGGTGCACATCCTGGCGCGGCGCGGCAAGAACAATCCCGTGCTGGTGGGCGAACCCGGCGTGGGCAAGACCGCGCTGGCCGAGGCCCTGGCCCAGCACATCGCCGACGGGCAGGCCCCCGGTTTCCTGAAAAACGCCGCCGTTTACGCGCTGGATTTGGGCGCACTGCTGGCCGGAACACGCTTCCGGGGCGACTTCGAGCAAAGGCTGAAGGCGGTGCTGGCCAAGCTGGACGGGCAAAACTCGGTGCTGTTCATTGACGAGCTGCACACGATTGTCGGGGCCGGGGCGACGGAAGGCGGCAGCGTGGACGCGGCGAACCTGCTCAAACCTGCTCTGGCACGCGGCAAACTGCGCGTCCTGGGCGCGACCACTCCCGCCGAACTGCGCCACTTGGAAAAAGACCGCGCCCTGTGGCGGCGTTTTCAGACGGTGGACGTGCCGGAACCCAGCGAGGAGGACGCCGTCAAGATTCTGACCGGCCTCGCGCCCAAATATGCCGCTCACCACGGCGTTTCCTACACGCCTGACGCGATTGCCGCTGCCGTGACCCTCAGCGCCCGCTATCTGCGTGACCGCTTTTTGCCCGACAAGGCCATTGACGTGCTGGACGAGGCTGGAGCCGCCCGCAGCAGCGCGGGCAAAGGCGGGGAAATCGGTGTTTCCGAGGTGGAAGGCACGGTGGCCCGCATGGCCCGCGTCCCCGTCGGCGCGGTCAAGGCCGAGGAAATCAAATCTCTCGCCACGCTGGAAACCGATTTGGGGGCGCGGGTGTTCGGGCAGGAAAAGGCCGTGGAAGCCGTCGCCAGCGCCGTCAAACTGGCCCGCGCGGGCCTCCGCGACCCGCGCAAGCCGCAGGGAGCTTTTCTGTTCGCCGGGCCGACGGGCGTGGGCAAAACCGAACTGGCCCGCGCCCTGGCCGAGCGTCTCGGCGTGGAACTCATCCGCTTTGACATGTCCGAGTACCAGGAGCCGCACACCGTCGCCCGCCTCATCGGTGCGCCTCCCGGCTACGTCGGCTTCGACCAGGGCGGCCTGCTGACCGATGCCGTCGCCAAAAATCCGCACGCGGTGCTGCTGCTGGACGAGGTGGAAAAGGCTCACTCCGACATCTACAACATCTTTTTGCAGCTGATGGACCACGGCACCCTGACCGACCACGCAGGCAAAAAAGTGGACGGGCGCGGTCTGCTGCTCATTTTTACCACCAACGCCGGAGCCGCCGACGCCAGCCGCCCGGCGCTGGGTTTTGGCCGCACTGGACGCGCTGGAGAGGAAGCCGAGGCGGTCAAGCGTACCTTCTCGCCGGAGTTCCGCAACCGCCTGGACGCCGTGATTCACTTCGCGCCGCTCTCGCGTGACGTGATGGCGCATGTGGTGGACAAATTCCTGCGCGAACTGGAGATTCAGCTGGGCGAACGAAACGTCACCCTGACCCTGACGCCCGCCGCCCGCGCCCGCCTGGCCGAGCTGGGCTACGACCCGCTGCTGGGGGCAAGGCCGCTGGCCCGCGTGATAGAGCAGCAGCTCAAGCGCCCGCTGGCCGACGAATTGCTGTTCGGCAGGTTGAAGGATGGCGGGGCGGTGGTGGTGGATGTGGCGGACGGTGAGTTCACACTGACGTCATGAAGCTGGGCATTGCCAAGCTGCATCTTTCTACAGGGCGCAGCGACTTGCTTCTGTTACAGACCAATTGCGGCAGCAGAGTTTGAGGGCGTGGCTTGAAGCGCGGGTCTGTATCTAAAGCCCAGCATTAATTTAAAAGAAAGGTGAAATCCAGAATGCCACCTCTCTTCTTTCAAATTCCAAATCGTTGATGAATAACCGTGAAAATGGATTCATTCGGGGGATCGATGAAACGTATGACATCAGCCCCCGTACTCGCCTTCTGAAGGGTAATCTTTCCGCTGCGAATACCACTGACAATCCATTGCAGAAAATCTTTCAAATCAGGCGCAATGACAAATTTTTCCAGTTCATCTCGACCGAAATTGATCATTTGTCCGATCTGACCATTTGCACCGGGTTGTAAATCGGGGCCAATAGCATTACCACCCCCATCTGTGAACATGGGGAGCCAGCCGAGATTGATGTACTTTTCTTGGATGGCCCCCGGTGGTATGGACTTACAATCGGGGCTGAGTGCCTCCTGGGTACTGCCATCAGCAAGGAGTTCTTTCCACATTCGCCAACTACTCAGTACATCTGCTAGAGGTAACCAGCGGAGCGTCAGCATCGCTGTGTCTGTTTCATCTTGACCGTCATGTATCTGATAGAGCGTTTTCCAATCTTCAGGCAGACGAAAGCCTAACTCACGCTCTATCTGAGTAATTTGTTCCTCGCTTGCCCCTGGACGTAACGAAGCGTGGTTGTGCGGGAGATTGCTTTTGAGCCAATCCTCAAGTTCTCCCCAAATCTCTTGAATTGAAGGCATGTAATAAGATATGCCAATACTGGTTTGCTAGAGATGAAGCTCAGTACCTGACAGATTGGATTTTTGCTTGTCCAGAGCGGAAACGGCAATGGGTTCACTTCACGCGATGTTTCCTGAATTTAAGCCGCCCAGCCGCCGTATCGCTTGAAAGACGGCAGGGCGATGGACTGACATAGGGTATGTCCCACGGTGCTTGTCAGGTACTGAACCCCGACGCATACGAGTGCTGTTTTGGCTATTTTGGCACGTCAGAATATTCAAAATAAGCCAGCCTTCCAGATCGGGCAAAGGCTGGCTGTCGCCGTCTGTCCAGCGGCCCGCAGCCGAGCGCACCAGCGTCAGCTTTTCGCCTTCTGGCACGTCCAGCACCGTGCGCGTCGGGTAGCCGTTGCGCCCGATGCTCACGCTGTAGCGCAGGGCCTGGGCATGAGCATCGAACGCCTGCATGACCACGCCTTCGACCCGTGTCCAGGGCGTAATGTTGAGCAGTTCCAGACTGGTAGAGTCGTCATCCAGGCCGCGCCAGATAAGGTGTATGGCCGCAGCCTAAAACATTTGACGAAAAGACACGATGGCTTTTGTGCAATTCGGAGAACTGCTCTGAGGCACAATATCGCTATGCAGATGCACCCGGTAGAGTCCAGCATGATGAAGGCCATCGGTTACGACGAGGCCACGCAGACCCTTGAGATTCTGTTCAACAGCGGGAAAACCTACGAGTACTCGGGCGTTCCCGCCGACGTGTTCGCGGATTTTCTGGCCGCAGATTCCAAAGGGGTATTCTTTCACTCGGAAATCGACGAGTGCTACGACTACCGGATGGTCAAGAAGGGGCGGCGTTAGTCTGTAACCCACGTCCAGCGCGGCAAATCCTCGCACAGGATTTCCAGCAACGAGGTTCCAGTCACCAGAAACAGATGGCGGTAACGTGGCCTGAGTTTCCGGGCCTCCCAGCGGGCCTCAGACTTTGCCCGCGCCTCAGCCAGGGCTTTTTCCCTTTCGTCCGATTCAGCCGACTGCGGGCCAATCCAGATGCTGACCGGCGAAGAAGTACCGGAAGCCGAGAGTGGCGCATCAGCCGGAAAAAACCGCCCCGTTTCGCGTAAGTGTGGATTCATCTCCCGCGCCCACTCCGACAGCATCACCGGGTCGCCGGAGGGTGGAAAAACGTCGGTGCCGCCATTCTCGGCCAGAATTTCGGCAATCCAGGGGTCGGGTTCGTTCACCACCTCGTACAGCCCCGGCGACTGCACACCCTGCCGCGAAGGGTGATAGGTCAACCACGGCCCACCATAAAACTCGTCGTAACTTTCCAGCGCAAAGACCCGGTTGCTGCCGCCTTCGCCAAAGTCCAGCCATTCCAGCCGAAGCAGACGGTGATGACTGCCTACATCCAGCGCGGCATTAGGGTCGTCCGGCGGGTAATAACGGTTGTCGCTGAGGTCAACCGTCAGGCCATCGCGGGATTGTTCCAGGCGTTGCGTGACCAGACACTCACCCTCAAACGACTGCACCGCCTCCAGCAAGGCCGGGTCGGGCCAGTGGGTGAGCTGATACTGGGCATAACGGGGGGCGCGGGCCATAGCCTCAGCCTACCTGGGCGCGACCAGTTCCAGCCACCTCTTTGCCTCAGCAGGCGAACGCAAACGCACCAGCTTCAGCCCCGGATATGCGGCGGCCAGACCCGGCGTTTCGCGCCGCCTGCGCCAGTGTGTGCGCCAGAACCAGCGCAGCGGCGAATCGGCGTCCAGTGCGCCGCGCCACGTCTCGCGGTTGCCGTTCCAGAGTTCCTCACGCGTCAGCACCCGCCACAGAGTACGTCGCACGATTCGCGGGTACACTACCCAGGCCGGATAATCCAGCCACACCAGCGTATCCGCCCGCGCCCAGCCGATGTCGCGGGCCTTGCCGTAGTTGCCGTCCATGACCCAGGCCGGGCCAAACGTGAAGGCGTCCACGCGGGCGCGAAAGCGGTCCGGTGGTGCGGGTTGCCAGTTGGGTTCGTGGTTCCAGGCATCCTGCTCACCGTGGGGCAGCCCCAGCCGCCGCGCCAGCTCGCGGGCAAAGGTGGTCTTGCCGCTGCCAGTCGTGCCGATGACGATGATTCTGAGCATCAGGCCAGCCCCCGATCAGATGAACTGCCCGTTTTCCTGCCACAGTTCGCCGTCCAGCGTCAGGCGCCCGCCCCGGCGCAGGTCGGCAATCAGGTCCCAGTGAATCGCGCTGACGTTCAGGCCACCCGTTTCGGGGTAGCTGCGCCCCAGCGCCATATGCACCGTGCCGCCGATCTTCTCGTCGAAAAGGATATTGCCGCTGGGCCGCTGGATGCCGTAATTGGTGCCGATCCCCAATTCACCCAGGAAGCGTGCGCCGGGGTCGGTGTCCAGCGCGGCCAGCAGCGTCGCTTCGCCCTCGTCGGCACGGGCTGAAACGACCTGGCCCGCCTGAAATTCGAGGCGTGCCCCGCGCACCATCACGCCCTGGTAGGCAGCGGGCACGCTGAACGTGACCACGCCCTCGGCGCTGTCCTCCTGCGGCCCGGTAAAGACCTCGCCGCTGGGCATGTTGCGCTTGCCGTCGCTGTTGGCCCAGGTACGCCCGCCCACCCGCAGCGTCAGGTCGGTGCCGGGGGCCTCGATCCGCACCACGTCGGCGCGGCTCAGGCGCTCGATCAGCCGGGCCTGGGTCGCCCGCACCTCGCCCCAGGCGGCCACCGGGTCGGGGCGGTCGAGGAACATCGCCCGCATCACGAAGTCCTGAAATTCGGGCAGGCTCATTCCGGCCTGCTGCGCGGCGTACGGCGTGGGATAGAGCGTCAGGCTCCACTTTTTGCTGCCCCGAATCGCCGCCAGTTCCGAGCGCGAGGCCAGAAGGCGGGCGCGGCGTTGCGGGTCAGCGGACGGCCCAGCTCCCCGTTCGCCAGTTCCCAGTTCGGGCGTCAGAATCCGCAGGCTGCCGTCCATGCCGCGCATGTCTGCCAGGTCTGCCGGATGCACCGTGTCCAGCACGGCTCCAGAGGCCAGCGCCGCCAGATCGTCGTCCTGGCCGGGATAACTCAGGCGCAGCGCCGGATAGGCCCCGGCCCGCAGCATGGCGCGGTTGATTTCGGTCAGCAGGTCGAGGGCCGAGGTGCTCCCCGCCACCAGCAGCCGCTCGCCGGGGGCCGCCGACAGGCAGTAATGCGTGAGCAGTTCGGCGTGCCCCACCGGATCGTAGGCGATCAGGCTCACGGTCAGCGGTTCGCCGGCAGGTTGGCGGCCTGGCGCAGAGCATCGGCTTTAGGCGTCTGCTCCCAGGGAAATTCGGGGCGCCCGAAATGACCATAAGCCGCCGTCTGGGCATAGATCGGGCGTTGCAGGTCCAGCTCGGCGATGATCGCCTGCGGGCGGGCGTCGAAGTGGGCGCCGACGAGTTCGGCGAGTTGTTCGTCACTGACCAGGCCGGTGCCGTAGGTGTCCACCCGCAGGCTGACCGGGGCCGCGCGGCCAATCGCGTAGGCGACCTCAACGAGCACGCGCCGCGCCAGCCCCGCCGCCACGACGTTCTTGGCGATGTAGCGGGCGTAATACGCCGCC
>JAGLBK010000189.1 GCA_018260275.1 Deinococcus sp. | reverse complement strand
CAGAGAGGGCCTTGCGACGCAAGGGGTGAGGGGGCACGGGGCGAACTTGAGTTCGATTCGTTCTCTATCGGTGCACTCTCGCATTCCTGAGTTGCACCCCCGGACGTGTCCCACCTTGACACCCCCGGCAAGCGGGTCTACCCTGACAGCACTATTACTTTTGTTCAGCGTCATCTTCAACTCTCCCAGCCTGGTTGCAGGACTGGGGGAGTTGTGTTGCCGCGCCCGGAGGACCCTATGAAAAAACTGCTTCTCACTGCCGCCCTGCTCACCACTGCTTCTGCGTTCTCGGGGGCTTCCGCCGCCGGAACCCTGGTCGTGGCGGGCAACGGTGAACCCGTCAGCCTGGAGTCGGCCAACATCACCGACGGCATCTCGATCAACGTGCAGCGCCAGATTTACGATTATCTGGTCGATTTCAAGGACGGCACCACCGACGTCATCCCCGGCCTGGCGACCAGCTGGAGTGCCAACCCCGACGCGACCAGCTGGACCTTCAAGCTGCGTAAGGGGGTCAAGTTCCACGACGGCACGCCGTTCAACGCCGACGCCGTGGTCTTTAACCTCAACCGCTGGTGGGACAAGGCCGACAAGTACGGTTTCCGCGATCAGGGCCGCAACTACGAGATCGTGGGCCAGCTGCTCGGCGGGTTCAAGGGCGACAAGACTTCCGTCATCAAGGCCATCACCAAAGTCGACGACTCGACCGTGCGTATCGACCTGAACAAGTCCAGCAGCGTGCTGCCCGACATTCTGGCCGCCGGTTACTTCGGGATCGCCAGCCCGGCGGCCATCAAGAAAGACGGGGCCAAGTACGGCACCCCGGCGGGCAGCGCGGTGGGCACCGGCCCCTTCATTTTCCAGAGCTGGACCACCGGCGACCGCGTGACCCTCAAGGCCAACCCTACCTACTGGGCCGGTAAGCCCAAGGTCGACACCGTCATCATCCGCAGCATCAAGGACCCTTCGCAACGACTTAATGAGCTGAAGTCGGGCAACGTGGACATCGTCAACGACCTGACGCCCGACAGCCTCAAGAGCGTGCAGAGCGACAGGAATCTGGTCATGGTCAAGCGCCCCAGCTTCAACGTCGGCTTCCTGAGCCTGAACAACCGCAACCAGTACTTCAAAAACGACAAGGTGCGGCAGGCCGTGAGCATGGCGATCAACAAGAAGGCCATGGTCGACGCCTTCTGGAACGGTCTGGGCACCAGCAACGCCAGCTTCGTGCCGCCTGTGCTGGGCTGGGCCAACAGCAAAGCCGTACCCGCTGACTACAAGTACGACCCGGCAGCGGCCAAGAAACTGCTGGCCCAGGCCGGTTACCCGAACGGTTTTACCATTGACCTGTGGTACATGCCGGTCAGCCGCCCGTACTTCCCGAATCCCAAGCCGACCGCCGAAGCGATTGCCGCTGACCTCTCGACCATCGGGATCAAGGCCAACCTCAAGACCGAGGACTGGGCCAAGTACCTCGAAGACCGCAACAAGGAACCCGGTTTCGACATGTACATGATCGGCTGGACCGGCGACTACGGCGACCCCGACAACTTCTACAGCGCCTACTACGGCCAGGGCGGCAGCGACGACATCAACTGGAACCCCGCCAACGTGCAGAAGCTGCTGGAACAGGGCCGTGGCGCAGTCGGTCAGGCCGCCAAGGCCAGGATCTACTCGCAGTTGCACGACATCACCTACAACGCGGCCTACCGTATTCCGGTGGTTCATAGCACCCCGCTGGGCGCGGCCCGCAGCTACGTGAAGGGTTGGGTGCCCAGCCCGCTGGGAAGCGAAGCCTTCAACAAGGTTTCGCTGGTCGGCAAGAAGTAAAGTTTGCTTCGGGAAAGGGCTTACCGTGGTGTCGGCCCTTTCTTTTGCTTTGGGAGTGTTTTCAGCTATACCGAACGGTTGGCCTCCTTACGGCAAAATTCCCTCTAGACTTTGCCGGGACCTGAGAAACTAAACTGAGAGCGACATTAGCAAAGAGAGACGTTGCTTCTGGGAGGGCTATTTTGGGCAGTTATCTGATTCGCCGTCTGTTGCGAACACTGCTGGTGCTGCTGGGCATCAGCATTCTGGTTTTTACGTTCATTCACCTGATTCCGGGTGGCCCCTGCACGGCCATTCTGGGCGAACGCGGCACACCTGAGAGCATCGCCTCGTGTAACCACGACCACGGCTTCGACCGTCCCTGGTTTATCAACAACACGGGCAAAGGCTCGACCTTCGACGCCCAGTACCCCAACTACATGGGCAAGTTGCTGCATGGTGACCTCGACAAGAGCATCATCAGTCAGATTCCGGTGGCCGACGACCTCAAAAAGCGCTTTCCGGCGACCATCGAACTCTCGGTCGCGGCGATCTTCTTTGCGCTGCTGTTCGGCCTGCCTGCCGGAATCCTTTCGGCGCTGCGGCGCAACAGTGTGTGGGACAACCTCGCCACGACCATCAGTCTGATCGGGGTCAGTATGCCGGTGTTCTGGCTGGGCCTGCTGCTGTCTTACTTCTTCGGGGTCAAGCTGGGGTGGCTGCCGCCCAGCGGACGCCTCGGCAACGACACGGTGCTGCAACCCATCACCGGGCTGTACGTGCTCGATAGTCTGCTGCGCGGCGATTTCCGCTCTATGTGGGACACGCTCCGGCACCTGATCTTGCCCGCCATCGCGCTGGGTACCATTCCGCTGGCGATTGTGGCCCGCATTACCCGCTCCAGTTTACTGGACGTACTTAGTCAGGATTACGTGCGTACTGCGCGGGCCAAGGGCCTGAACGGTGCGAACATCACGCTCAAGCACGCGCTGCGTAACGCCATGCTGCCCATCGTGACCGTGATCGGTTTGCAGGCCGGGGCCTTGCTGGGCGGCGCAGTTCTAACCGAGACGATCTATTCGTGGCCCGGTATTGGCTCGTGGCTTTACGACGCGATCAGCGCCCGCGACTTCTTTGTTATTCAGGGCGGTGTGACCTTCGTGGCGCTGGTGGTCAGCCTCGTGAACCTGCTGGTAGACCTGAGTTACGCCGCCCTCGACCCCCGGATTCAGTACAGGTGAGAAGATGACTGCAACCGTTCCTGTTCAGACCAAACCGCGCAAGCAGCAGAGCATCTTCTGGCGGCGCTTCCGTAAAAGTACGCCGGGCAAGGTGGGAGCCATTATCGTGGCTGTCTTCGTGCTGCTGGCGGTGCTCGCCTCGGTCATCCGGCCCTACGACGCCATGACCGACCGCGATTACCGCCTCAAACTCAAGCCGCCCAGCATCATGGCGATGTGGGATCAGGGGGCCAAGGAAGCCTATACCGACCCCGTTTCCGGCAAAGTCGACCTCTGGAAGGCCCCCTTCGGCACCGACAACCTGGGCCGTGACATCTATGCCCGCGTGCTGCACGGTAGCCGCATCAGCCTGAAAGTCGGGGTCCTCAGTACCATTCTGGCGCTGTTGCTGGGCACCCTGCTGGGGCTGCTGGCGGGGTATTTCGGCGGCTGGATCGATTCGGTGCTGGGGTATTTCAGTGACGTGATGATGGCCTTCCCGAGCATTCTGCTGGCGATTGGCTTCGCCACCATCTTCAGCTCCGACCATCCGCCCTTTCTGATCTCGGCGCTCGACCGGCTGTTTGCCCTCAACAGCCCTCAGCTGGTCACGGCGATGCTGGCGGTATCCATCGTGCAGATTCCGGTGTACATCCGCCTGACCCGCGCTGTGGTGCTCTCGGTGCGCGAGATGGAATATGTGCAGGCCGCAGGCGCACTGGGCGCGTCCTCGGGGCGCATGCTGTTCCGGCACGTGCTGCCCAACAGCCTCTCGCCACTGATCGTGCAGGCCGCCCTGAGCATCGCCACGGCGACCATCGAAGTCGCGGCGCTAGGCTTTCTGGGCATCGGGGCGCAGCCGCCCCTGCCGGAGTGGGGCACTATGATTTCGGACAGCCGCCAGTATTACCTCGACGCGCCCTGGACCATGATTTTCCCCGGTCTCGCCATTTTGCTCAGCGTGCTGGGCTTCAACCTGCTGGGCGACGGCCTGCGGGATGTTCTCGATCCGCGCGGCACCCGCTAGAGCAGTTCTCATAAAAAGGCCACGTTGTTTGTGGCTTTTTTATGCCGAGCGGAGCGAGTGACTTTTAATGAGCAGCTGGAATAATGGAGCGGTCAGGCTTGCTTAAGCGAGTCCGTTCTGACCAAGAAGCCGTTTGGGGCGTAGTTCCACAAAGGGCGTAATTATGCAAGCTGCTCTAGAGCAGTTTCAAAACCAGTAGAGCCAGCAGAGAAGGTGCCTCCGGGTGCCTTCTTTTTTATGGTGATGGTGTGTAGCCGATCAATCTATTCGCGGACCTGAAGAGAAGCCTCCTGCTCGGCTTCGCTTCCCAGCACGATCAGGCTGTCGGTTGGGCGTACCGGCCAGAGGCTCCGGGTTCCGGCAAAGGTCTGTGCGATCTGGGCGGCGTCTGCCCGGCTGTGTTCGAGGGCCTGTCCGGCTTCGCGCCAGATGCCGCCGCGAAACGGGGCCATCAGGGGGTCTTGAAGGGCGTCGCGCAGCCACTCCAGCATCTTCAGGCCGTCCTCAGCCGTGGCCCTGGCTTCCAATGCCAGCAACTGGGCAGACAGGGCCGGTTCGGCGGTATAGGTTCCTCCAAGTCCGACCTGTACGCGCCGCAGCAGCGTGTGCGCCCGGTTGATTTCGCTCAGCGCGGCCCCGGTCTGAGCGTCCCGCAGGTGCGCTTCGGCCAGAATGGTGCGGGCCTGCGTTTCGGCGTAGGGGTGGTCGGTCATGTCCAGGGCGCGGCGCACGAAGTCCAGCGCCAGTCGCGGCTGCGGCTCGACCAGGGCGCGGCTGAGGTACATGTCGAAGGTCAGCACCTGCTCGCGGTCGCTGGCTTCTGGCGCCTGCCTGAGCAGAAGGTCGAGCAGTTCGCGGGCGTAGGCCAGGTCGCTGTTGTCCTGCATGGCTCCCGAAAAGGGGTGCAGATAGGGCAGGCCCCGGCCCCGCGTCAGGTAGGCCAGCGCAACGCGGTAGTGCGTGCGTCGGGTGCGGTATTCGGCCTCGGCGCGGCGCGGGCCGGGCTGCCGCAGCAGTTCCAGCGCATCTGTGGCCCGCCGGAGGGCCTGATCGGGCTGCCCGAGGGCCAGCAGAATCGGCAGGCTCTCGGACAGCAGGCGGGCACGCGGCACCCCGTCGCTACGGCTA
>JAGLBK010000188.1 GCA_018260275.1 Deinococcus sp. | reverse complement strand
TACAGCATTACTATGAAATCGCTAGGCTATAAAGTCAGCGGCTCAGGAAGTACTACGACCATTACCGTTACGGAAACAACGGTGGACCTGTTCAGTGCAGCTGGGGCACCAGACGTCAGAAGTATCGACTATACCGCGGTCATGCTGGATTCGAAGGGTGACCCGGCAGGCTACAACCAGTCCTACATCACTCCTCAGACCGGCACCCTGTTTGGAGGGGCACACGGCGGTTACCTTTGCACGACAACAGCCGCCAGTGCCTGCTGGATGGGTGCCAAGGACGCGGTCATGACAGATGTCGGGCCTGCAAACGCCGCTTCAAATGAAGTTATCCGGGCGCTGTTCCCCTTTGAGTGGGCCGTGATCCACAATAGTGCTTCTGCTGGGGCTTTAGAAACGCCAGCGACCGGCGACACTGCGGGTTGGTATGTTCAGTTCACTTTCCGAGCAGTTCAAACGAACGGCAATGTAGTCAAGTGGAAACAGAACTTCCAGCTTGCCTCCCCTGCCTGAGATTTATTCAACAGCCTATTAAGCTGGTTTTTTAGCCATATTGCTTTTGAGAGCGAGTAAAAGGAACCATTATGAGAATGAAATCTGCCAACTTTATCGGCTGTGCCATCATTGGAAGTCTTTTACTGGCCTCCTGTGGCAGTAACAACACGACCGGCGAGGGAGTCAATATCAAGTTGTCGTGCTCTCCAGCCAAAACAGTGATTAATCAGACCGCACAGTGTACCGGCAAGGTAATCGACTTCAATGGCGACACCATCAAAAAGCAACCTGCAATTCACTACACTTCCAGCGACCCAACTGTCGCAAGCATCGATCCTAACACTGGTGCGGTTGTTGCCCACGGGCCTGGGACTGTCACTCTCTCTGCCTCGTCGCCGGATTACGCCACGCGCCGCTTTGAATTTACGGTGGCCTGGGCCAAGGCACAGATTCAAATTTTTGACGCCGCAACGGCAGCAGATTTGAGTGGAGTGACTTTCACTATCTGCACCACGCAAAACAACTGCTCTCCGATCACCGCAACTGAGAGTCCGACTGGAACTTATACGCTGGTCATGACTCCGCAGAACTACTCCCTGCTCAAAATCAGCAAGGCGGGCTACCAGACCGCGGAATATCTCAACCCACAGATCTTCGAGGACCGCCTTGTTGTTCTGAATCAGACTAATCTGCTCCCAGACACCACATCGGGAACATTCAATGTTTCTGGTCACGTGCTCAATGCACTGACTGGCTTGCCCATTGCCAATTCGACTGTGTCTGTTAAATCAAAGCTGAACAATGGCAATGGCGATACTTTGATGACGACGACCACCGATGCCGAGGGCGCCTATACCTTCGCGCTTCCAGCAGGGTATTACACCCTTTCCGGCACTGCCGACGGTTTTACAAGTGCGACCACCTTCTTTACTGCCAGTGTGGATAAGCAGGCTCTGGGCGACCTGATTCTCAATCCGTCCACGCAGGCCGCAGGAGCCTGGCGTTTCATTCTGGACTGGGGTCTTGAACCTGAAGACCTGGACGCCCACTTCACCGGCCCGAACGCCAGTAAATCCCGCTTTAATGTCTTCTACAGTCACAAAACTTTCTCTGATGCCCAGACGGCTGTCAATCTGGATGTCGACGATACGAGCAGTTATGGTCCAGAAACGATTACTTTGACCAAGTCGGGGCCTGGCCTTTACCGTTATTCGGTACATGACTTCACCAACCGGGGAAAAAGTACATCCGAAGCGCTCAGAAAGTCCAATGCCCGTGTACGCGTCTACGAAGGCAATGCACTCATGGGTACTTTTTATGTGCCTAGTGGCAAAGGGGACGTATGGAAAGTCTTCACGCTTGACCTTACCGACCCGAATGCGCCCATTCTGCTGCCTGATAACAGATTTACGACTATTGGCGATCCAGCCGCCATTCCGTAAGCCAGGCCAGGACCAGACGGACTGCTGTCACCGACCAATAGCCTGATGCTTTGGTCCGTGACAGTTTTTCTTTCAGATCTACTTTTCGCGTATGCTACGGCAACTCCCACTACAGCCGTCTCAGCGGCCACGCCGGGCGGTTCCCCAGCAGGCGTAACCAGAGGCCCGCAACGACCACGGAGGTCTAGCAGTGAAATACAGTCTGATCCTTGCCCTACTCTGCCTCGGCACTGCCGTTGCCCAAACCGCCCCCGCGGCGACCACCAAGCCCTCCAGCGCCGCAACCCCAACCCAGGCAACCCCGGTCAACCATCCGCCTGCTGGAAACTACATCATTGTCGGGAACATGTACTACGAGCAGGGCAAATATGACCAGGCCTATGTGGCCTTCCGGGCGGCCAACGAGATCGATCCGCTGAACAGAGCTGCGCTGCTAGGGCTGGGGCGGACCCAGGTCAAACTGCGGCTCTATGCTCCGGCCATCACTACCCTCAAATCCTTGACCCGCGCCGCACCCCAGGACATCAGCGGCTACATTGCCCTGTCACAGGCCTATCAGCAGCAGTACGTGGGCAGCAGCGACCGCAAGACGGTCACAGACAATTTGAGTCAGGCCCTGAATGTGCTTAAAGACGCCGAAACGGTGGTTGCCAGTCAGGCTGGTCCAGACCGCGACCTGAACATGAGCAAGGTGCTTAATGACCGGGGCAGTGTCTACCGGCTGATGGGTGACGCGGCCAAAGCCATCGACGCCTTCAAGCAGGCCAGCACGCTAAACCCCGACAACAGCCTGATCCTGTTCAACCTGGGCGACATGTACAGTGCGACCGGCGACCTGCCGCAGGCCATCAGCAGCCTGCAACAGGCTGTGATTACCGACCCGCGCGACGCCTATAACCGTGCTTACTACGCCAAATTGCTGGCCCTCAGCGGCAATGTGACGGCGGCGCGGCCCGAAGCGGCGCAGGCCGCCAAACTGGCCCCGACCAATGCCTACGCCGTGGGTGAATACGGCGTCGTGAGCTACCTGGGAAAAGACCCGGTCACGGCCAGAACGCAGTTGAACCAGGCCCTGGCACTCGACAGCCTGCGCTATCCGGAATTTTATTATTACCTGGGCCGAATCGAACTGGACGCCGGAAACTTGCAGGCCGCCCGCGAAAACCTGACCAAAGCTGCCGCACTGGGCAGCAATACCCCCGAGTACCTGTATTACCTGGGCCTAAGCTACGAGCGCAGTTCCGGGCCTCTTGTATCCGATAAGAAAACGGCGCTGGACTACTATCAGCGGGCACTGAATCTTAACCCCAGCTATCAGGCGGCGCAGGATGGCCTAAACCGGCTCAAGTAAAACGCGCCACCCCCTCATCACTTCGCGGTCCCCTGATTTCCAGGGGATTTTTTAAGCTCTGCTAAAGCTCTGACGCCCCGTCAGCTCTCACACGGGTAGGGTAAGATAAGGGTCAGCAAGCACGCATCACACCATCTTTCGCGTGCCTGAAAGGAGTTTCATCATGGCCTACACCCTACCCCCCCTGCCTTACGCCTACGACGCCCTCGAACCTCACATCGACGCCCGCACCATGGAGATTCACCACACCAAGCACCACCAGACCTATATCGACAACGCCAACAAGGCGCTCGAAGGCACTGAATTTGCCAATCTGCCCGTCGAGGAACTGATTCAGAAGCTCGACTCCCTGCCCGCCGACAAGAAAGGCCCGCTGCGGAACAACGCGGGCGGCCACGCCAATCACAGCCTGTTCTGGCAGGTCATGGGTCAGGGCAAGGGCGGCCAGCCCAGCGGTGAACTGCTGGAAGCCATCAACAGCGCCTTCGGTTCTTTCGACGCCTTTAAGGAAAAGTTCGAGGACGCCGCCAAGACCCGCTTCGGCAGCGGCTGGGCGTGGCTGGTCGTGCAGGGCGGCAAGCTGGCCGTGGTCAGCACCGCCAACCAGGACAACCCACTGATGGGCGAGGCGGTCGCGGGCGTCAGCGGCACCCCGCTGCTGGGCGTGGACGTGTGGGAACACGCCTACTACCTCAACTACCAGAACAAGCGCCCCGACTACCTCAGGGCCTTCTGGAACGTGGTCAACTGGGACGAAGTCGCCAAGCGGTACGCCGCCGCCAAGTAAGCCAGTTTCTCCAGAACTTGCCCCAGGCCAGTCGTGCCGGGGCAGTTTTTAGTTCTAGTAGATTGGGAACATGACCCCAGAAAACACGACCCTTACCGCCATTCCGGGCTTCCGGGTGGGTCACTGGACTGACCTGGCAGGGCAGACCGGCTGCACGGTTATCCTGTGCCCCGATGAGGGCGCGGTGGCCTCGGCGTCGTTCATCGGCCCCAGCCCCGGCACCCGCGAAGGCGTGCTGCTTTCACCCGAAAAGACCGTCGAGCGGATACACGCCCTGCTACTGACCGGGGGCAGCGCACTGGGACTGGGCGCGGCGCAGGGTGTGGTCGAAGTGCTGGAAGAACGCGGTGTCGGATACGAAACCGGCTTTGCGCGGGTGCCGATCGTGCCCGCCGCCGTGATCTACGACCTGGGCGTGGGCAGTTCCAGAGCCAGACCCCGCGCCGAACATGGCGCCACCGCCGCCCTGAGCGCTTCAAGTGGCCCGGTTATGCGGGGCCGGGTCGGGGCAGGCACCGGCGCCACCGTCGGCAAATATCTGGGCGGGCAGGGCGCGGCGGCGGGCGGCCTCGGCAGCGCTGTGGCTACCCGCCTGGGCAGCATGGGGAACGTCAGTGTGGGAGCCATCGCGGTGGTCAATGCGGTGGGCGACATTCTGGATGAACAGGGTCAGGTGCTGGCCGGGCCGGGCACTGGCCCTGGGCATGACCCCAGCCACCAGCCCTTTACGCCGACGCCAGTCGAGAACACTACGCTGGTCGCGGTCGTCACCGAACACACCCTGAGCAAAAGCGAGTGCCGCCGCTTTGCCGACGCCGCGCAGACTGCTCTGGGACGTGTGATTCACCCCAGTCATACGTTCTGGGACGGCGACAGCGCCTTCATGCTCAGCAGTTGCGCTTTGCCGCCCGCCGACCCGCTGCTGCTGGGCACACTCGTGCAGGAGGCCGTCTGCGCGGCGGTGCGCGACGCAGTGAGGATGGCGCGGCAGCCGCAGTGAGCTTAACGGTAAGGGTTAAAGCATTTTGCAGAATGTTATTGATAACGCGGAAAGTTGTTGTCGAATTGTAAACTCTGGACATGTCTGAGGTTTGGAAGCCACGACTCCTCAC
>JAGLBK010000187.1 GCA_018260275.1 Deinococcus sp. | reverse complement strand
GCCATTCAGGCCGGGCGCGAGGTGCGCGTGATCGTGCAACCCGAGAAGGTCACCGACGCCCAGGCGACCCTGCTGGCCCGCGAAATCGCCGGGCGGGTCGAGCAGGACATGGAATACCCCGGTCAAGTGCAGGTCACGGTGGTGCGCGAGAGCCGAGCGGTGGAAGTGGCCCGGTGACCTGTTGAAGTAGGCGCCCGCTGAATTTAGCCTTCTCATGAGTGGCCCCCGTTATGGCGGGCCGCTTTTTTATGGTTTCCCGCGTGTGGAAGCCCTTCCAGGCCGGAAGCGCAGGCCGCTGCCGACCCCGTGAACACGTCCCTTCTCTAAATCCAGCACTATGTTTCAGTCAAGGCCGCGTCAGATTCAGCCGCTAGTCTGTCGGTAGACCTCGCCGACAGCCCTGTCTGCGGGCACCACCGACGAGCACCACCAAATTGACTCTTACCGATTGGATACACTGCCTATGATGAAAAGACTCCTGCTCCCCCTGCTGTTTTTTGCGCTCGCCACCCCCGGCCAGGCGCTGAAACTGATCGTGTGGGACAGCGAAATGCAAACAAAGCTCGGCGCTGGCGAAAGCAGCGGCAGCAAGTTCAACCTTCAGCTGGTCAAGGATTACAGCGGCCCGGTCAAGGTCATCTTCAGCCAGTCGGCAGATGAAAAGTCTAGGAATACCTTCAGCAGCTTGCAAAGCAGTTACGACGGCCTGCTCAAGAACGGCCAACTTAGCCTGCTGACCAGCAGCGATGAGAAAGCCGCTGCCGCTGCCGGGCCAGTTACGGGCAACGGTAGCCTGCCCCTGGGCAAATTTCTCCAGCAGTACAAGCTCTCGCTGACCACCCAGACCACCGGGCAAAACAGCGCCGCGCCGGACTCACCGCTCAGCCGTGACTTGCATGCCACGGACATCAGTAAGCTGAAATAAGGCAAGCTATCAGAGCTCCCCCCTCACCGCTCAGGACTGATTCCTCAGGATTCACTTCTCTGGCATACTGCAAGGCACCGCCCCATCCAAAGGAGAATGACCCATGCTCGCGCAGATTCTTGTTGTCGAAGACGATCCATACCTCGGGCCACTGCTCAAGGAATACCTGTCCGCCGATTATCTGGTGCACCACGCCGCCACCCTAAAAGACGCGCAGGCGTGGCTTGGGATGCACAGCGCCCAGCTGATTTTGCTTGACCTGAACCTGCCTGACGGCAACGGCCTGGATCTGGTGCAGTCGCTGCGGCAGTACAGCTCTACGCCGGTGCTGGTGCTCTCAGCGCGCAGCGGCGTGCAGGAGCGGGTCGCGGGACTGAATGCCGGGGCCGACGACTACCTGACCAAACCCTTTGCCATGCCCGAACTCGACGCCCGGATCACGGCTTTGCTGCGCCGCACCGCCGCCGGAACAGGGGTCAATCTGGGGAATACCAGCCTCAGCACGTCCAGCCTGCTGATGACAGTGGGCGACAAGAACATCAACCTGACCGAGCACGAGGCCCGCATTCTGGAACTGATGATGCGCACGCCCGAGCGGGTGTTTTCCCGCACCGACATCGAATCTCACCTTTACGGCTGGGAAACCCCCAGCAGCAACAGCGTCGAAGTGCGTATCTCGCAGCTACGCAAAAAGCTGGAATCGGCAGACAGCGACCTGCGAATCCGGACCATCCGTAATGTCGGCTATGTCCTTCAGATCTGAGGGCCGCCAGGCCACAGGCTCCATTGAGCCGAACTTGAGAATGCAGCGATTGGCCGCCGGGTAGCCTTATAAGGATCCCGATTGAATCGGGTACGAAGTGATTCAATCCGAGCGGATGCGGTCAGGCTTGCTCAAGCGAGTCCGTTCTGACCAAGGAGCGAGCAGGGAGGGATACGGGCTTCGCGGTATGGACTCGTAGAGCTGCTTGCAGAGCCACAGCTGGCTCTTTTCCAGGTGTGGCGGAATTGAGCGGAGTCCGTATTAGACTCAGGGTATGAGTCCGTCAGGAACGCGCACCCGCAGCCCGGACGCGCCCGGCACCCGGACTTCCCTGTCCCTGTCGCCCGGCGCGGGCCTCTATTCGGCGCGGGTGGCGTGGCGACACAGCCTGCGCTTTCGGCTGGCGCTGATGTATAGCCTGACCGCCCTGGCGCTGATGACCATCATCACGCTGGGCATGACCACGTATCTGCTGGGGCAGATGGACCGCCAGTTTGACCGCCGCCTGACCGACCGTGCCGACGCCGTGGCCGAGGCCTATACCAACCTGAGCGGCAACCTGGGCAAAAAGCTGCCGCCGATCAGTGGGTATACGGCGCTGATCGGGCAGGACGGCAAACTCATCAGCATCAGTCAGGCCCTGCAAAGCAACGGGCCAGGGCCGCACCTCAAATCCGGCGACCCGTTTCCTTACCTGAACCAGACCCATTTCAGTATTCAGGCCGCCCCGATGCGCTCGACCACCCGCTCTGCCGGAGACTTCGGCACGGTCTGGGTGGCGCTGCCCGAGGACGATCTGGTCACGGCCCGCCACAGCGCTGCCCGGACCCTGGCCCTGGCCCTGACCCTGACACCGCTGCTGATGCTGCTGCTGGGCTGGCTGGTGGGCAAACGGGCACTGGCGGGTCTGGGGCAGGCCGCCGACCTGGCCGACCGGATCGACCCGACCCGCAGTCTGGCGACCCTGCCGCTGCCGGGGCGCGAGGATGAAGTTCACCGCCTGCTGGCCGCCATCAACCGACTGCTGGTAAGGATCGAGGCCGGGCAGCAACGCGAAAAACAACTGCTGGGCCAGATCGTGCATGAGCTGGGGGCGCCGCTGACGGTGCTCAAGGCCAGCCTCAGCCGCGCGGGCGAACGCACCGGCGACCCGGAAGTGCTGCGGGCCTCGCTGGTGGCCGACGAACTGAATTTCACCACGCAGGACCTCATGCAACTGGCGCGGGGCGAACTGGAGATGAAGCTGGTCTGGCACTACATTCCGGCCACGACCTTGCAGGGGCGGCTCGACCGGCTGGTGCCGGGCACCGATTTTACAGGCCACTGGAGCGGCGGCATCCTGTGCGACCCGGACCGCCTGACCCAGGCCCTGCGAAATCTACTTGCCAACGCGCGGCGGGCGGCTGGCTCCGGCGGACACGTCAGCATCAATCTGACCGAGACCCCCGAGTGGCTGACCTTCGAGGTCCGGGACGACGGCCCCGGCCTGCCCCCCGAGCTGGGCGAACGAATTTTCGACCCCTTCGTGAGCGGCGCGGGCAGCAGCGGCCTGGGCCTGAGCGTATCGCGCCAGATTGCGCTGATGCACGGCGGCGACCTGAGCGGCGGGAATCACCCGGCGGGCGGGGCACAGTTCGTGCTGACCATCCCTGGTGCGGCACTGGGCGACGACGATCCCCAGGAGGGAGCCGTGGCAGACGACGCGGCCCACTGAAATGGGGCTTGCGTTTATTGATGACGTGCAAAGTTGGTGATGCCTATCCGTCAGATTTGGCTCTGCTTTAGCTCTGGGCCATGAGCCATGAGCCATGAGGATTTCCCCCAGAGCTGATGGCCTGGCCGGTGACACCACGAACTTACCGCGTCATCAATAGGTTCTGCTCGCTACCCTGGGCAGAGCAGCCCCCATAAGATTCCAGTGACGCCCGGCCTTTTAAGCTGCGGAAGTGACTTCTCCGGCCCAGCCAACGACGACTGAACTTCTGGCGCTCCTGACCTTGCGCCTGACGCCCCAGCTGGGGCCACGGCGAATCGAAAGCCTGCGCCGACACTTCGGGAGTGCAGCCGCAGCACTGGCCGCCAACCTGGGCCAGTTGCGCGAAGTGCCGGGCCTGGACAGCAAAAGCGTGGCCGCCATTGGCACCCCAAGTGCCGCCGAACAGGCCCAGGCCGAGCTGGAAAAGTGTCAGCAGCGGGGCGTCACCCTGCTAGGGCGCGGCCTGCCCGGTTATCCGGCGGCGCTTGAAAGTCTGGGCGACCCGCCCCCGGTCCTGTGGGTGCTGGGCGAGTGTCCCGAACTGCCAGTGGTGCCGCGCAGCATCGGCATGGTCGGCACCAGGGCAGCCAGCCCGCACGCTCTGAGCCTGGCCCGCACCATCGCAGCGGACCTGGCGCGGGCCGGGGTCATGGTCGTGAGTGGCCTGGCACGGGGCATCGACACCGCCGCCCATACCGCAGCCGTGGACGCGGGAGGCCTGAGCATCGGCATTCTGGGCAGCGCAGTAGATCAGATCTATCCCAGCGAAAATGCGCCGCTGGCCCGCCGCCTCACGCTGGTCAGCGAATACCCGCTCGGTACTGGCCCGGCGCAGCACCATTTTCCGACCCGTAACCGCCTGATCGCGGCCCTCAGCGCGGGGGTCGTCATTATCGAAGGCGAGAGAAAGTCGGGTAGCATGATCACCGCCACCCACGCCCTGGACTGTGGCCGCACAGTGTTCGCCGTTCCGGGCCGGGCTGGTGACCCCCGCGCCGCCGGGCCGCACAAACTGCTGCGTGAAGGGGCGGTGCTGACCGAAAGTGCCCAGGACATCCTCGACGAGTTGAACTGGGGCACCGCCCCGGCCCAGCCGCTTCCCGAACTACCGCCCGAACAGGAGAAGGTGCTCCGGGCGCTGGCGTTCCCCACTACCCTGGATGACCTGCACGCTGCCACGGCCCTGGCCTTGCCGGAACTTCAGACGGCCCTGGTCATGCTGCAACTCATGGGACTGGCCGAAGAAGTGGGCGGGCGCTGGGCAAGGCGCTGACCACGCTCAGGTGTGCTGCGGCCCGAACTCTTTTTCCACGGTGATCTGCGGCGGCCCGGCCAGGGTGACGCCTTCATGCTGCGGGTCGGCCAGTTCGCCCAGCACCCCGCTGACGCCCACCCGGAGCGCCCCCGCCTGCCCAGTGAGGGTCTCCTGCCGGGGATCAAGCGACAGAGACCAGCCGCCGCCTTCCCAGCTGGACGCCACCGTCAGCACCTCGCCGCGTTGCAAGGCGGCCAGTTCCAGATCATCGATACGGACGCGCAGACCGCGCGAAGTCAACCGGACTTTCATAACCTTTATTGTGCGCCCAGGCAAAGGCGCGGCCAAGACCGCATCAGAGACAAAGGAAGGGCAGTGCTATCCTGACCCGGCTACTTAGCAGGACAAAGGAGGTGCCGGTTATCTCGCAGGAAATCTGGGCGGACGTGCTGGCTTACGTCCGCAAAAATGTTTCGGAAGTCGAATACA
>JAGLBK010000186.1 GCA_018260275.1 Deinococcus sp. | reverse complement strand
CTCAACAATGGAAGCAGAGTCGCCCGCCCAGGTCCGCGACGCCCTGAGGGCCAAGAACCTGATGATCGTCGAGATCAAGCCTCCCAAGACAGGCATGAACGCCGATGTCAAGATTCCGGGCCTGACCGATCGCCCGCCGAATATGAAAGAGGTGGCGATCTTCAGTAAGCAGCTCGCAACACTGATCAATGCCGGGGTGCCCATTGTGCAATCGCTGACCATTTTGCAAAAGCAGATGGAAAGCAAAACCTTCCAGGGCATCATTCGCAACATTCGCGGTCAGGTCGAAGCGGGAACGCCGCTCAGCGACACTCTGGCCCAGCATCCCAAGGTCTTCAATCGTCTGTTCATCAACCTCGTTCGCGCCGGGGAAACCAGTGGGACACTCGATTCCGTGCTGGAACGTATTGCCGACTTTCAGGAAAAACAGCTGGCCCTCAACGGCAAGATCAAGAGCGCCCTGACCTATCCGACCATCGTTCTGGTCTTCGCCATCGTCATCACCTATGGCCTGATCGCCTTCGTGGTCCCGACGTTCGCGTCGATGCTCGACTCCGTTCACGGTAAGTTGCCCGTTATCACCCAGATGGTGATGGCCCTGTCGTATTTTCTACGGCACGCCCTGCCCGAAATCTTAGTTCTTACTGTTGCGTTGATTTTTGCCTACCGCTGGTATTACCGCACCCCGGCTGGTCGCCGAGTAATTGATGCCCTCAAACTGCGTGTTCCTCTGTTCGGTCCACTTATTAAGAAAACTTCGGTGGCATCGTTTGCCCGTACTTTCGGCCTACTGATCAACAGCGGCGTCAATATCATCGAAAGCCTGGAAATCACCAAGGGCACCGCCAACAATGCCATCGTCGAAGAAACCATCGAAAATGCCAAGAACGTGGTCATGGTCGGTGAACAGATGAGTTCGAGCCTGGCGACCAGTCCTGTCTTTCCGCCTATGGTGGTCAGCATGGTGGCTATCGGTGAAGAAACGGGTTCGCTCGACACGATGCTCGGTAAGGTCGCCGACTTCTATGACCGTGAAGTCGATGAAGCCGTCGAAGGCCTTACGGCGGCTATCGAACCGATCATGATCGTCCTGCTCGGGGGCGTTGTGCTGGTCATCATTCTGGCCATGTTCCTCCCTATGATCTCGCTGATGAACAACCTGATGAAGTAAGCGCCCGAACCACCTACCGCATTGCTCCAGACCACAACAGTCTGGAGCAATACTCATTTTTCAGGTGCAACGTCATGCGCGGGCCTATACTCGGGGGCGTGTCTGTTCTGCCGCTTTTAGCTGCTGCCGCTTTTGCTCTGGCCGATCCCGCCGGAGATGCTCACGGTGACGGCAGCTACGTTCTCCCGAAGCACCCCGCCGTCAATGCCGACGCCCTGGACCTGCGTGAATTCCGCGCACAGGACGCAGGCGGCAGGATGCGCTTTACGGTCGGCTTTGGCGCAGTGAGCAACCCCTGGAACCTGAGTTCCGGGTATTCGGACGGGGTTACCGACATTTTCGTCAAAACGGGCCTGGGCGGCTCCAACGACCTGACCGGGCTGAATCTGCGGACAGCGGGCGCGGGCGGCTGGGAATACCACCTGCGGGTCAGCGGGGCAGGGGCCCAGTTGGAGCAGTTCGTCGAGAACGGGACTGCGCCCGCCGCCCTGCCCACGCCACAGGTCACGCGGCAAGGCACCACTCTGGTGATCGACTCGGCCATCCCGGCTGGGCAGTACGGCTACTGGGTGACCAGCAGCGTCTACACACCCCTGAGTGCCGATGGACTGCTTCAGCCGACCACCCAGGCCGGGCCGGGCAACCTGCAAGCAGCCAGGGCGGGTGCGCCGGTTCCAGTGGACGTGCTTGCCCCCGCTTCTGACTACTCGGCCTATCAGACGCATGAACTGGCCCCCGCCGGGCAAAGCCGTGACCTGCGCGTGTGGTCTCTGGGCGCTCTAGGAGGAGCTGGGCTGCTGCTTACGCTGCTGGCGACGTGGCAACTGCGGCGCACAGGGCGCTTCCATTGACGCGGGTGCCCCGGTCAGCCACCCGCCCCAGCGTTCCGGCTCCGCTGCTGATTCTGACCGCAGCCATTCTGTGGGGCCTGCTGGGCATCCTGGGAAAAAAGGCGCAGGCGGCGGGCGTGGCCCCACTGGAAGTCGCCTTCTGGCGGGCTATTCTGGCAGGAGGGCTGTACGCGGTTCATAGCGCCGTGATTCGCGCTCCACTTCCAAGAGGCCGCGACCTGCTGGTCACCGCGTGTTTCGGCATTGCTGGGGTCAGCGTTTTTTACGGTTCGTACCAGCTGGCCGTGCGTGCAGGTGGGGCCAGTCTAGCCAGTGTGCTGCTGTACACCGCGCCCGCCTTCGTGGCCCTGATGGGCTGGGCGTTCCTACGCGAAAAGTTGGGCCAGCGCGAGATTCTGGCGGTGCTAGGCACGCTAGGGGGCATTGCCCTAATCAGTCTGGGGGGCGGCAAGGGCATCAACGCGACGCCCGCAGCGCTGGCCTGGGGACTGGTCGCCGGATTCACCTACAGCCTGTATTACCTGTACGGCAAGGCTTTTTTTGACCGTTACTCGCCTGCCGCGCTGCTGGCGGTGGCCCTGCCGGTCGGTGCCGTGGCGCTGCTGCCCTTCGTCCATTTCAGCGCCAAAACTGCCGGGGCCTGGCAAAGTCTGGGCGCCATAGCCGTCTTCTCGACTTACCTGGCCTACCTGGCCTACAGCGCGGGCCTCCGGTCTCTGCCCGCCACCCAGGCCAGCGTGATCGCCAGCCTGGAGCCGGTGGTCGCCGCGGGCCTCGCCGCCCTGCTGTTTCACGAACAGCTTTCGGCGCTGGGACTGCTCGGGGCGGCCCTGGTGATCGGGGCGGCACTCATGCTCAGCGTGAGCAAGAAGGAAGAGGCGCACCCAGTGGTCGAGTAGGCGCTGTAAAGCGGAACACTAACCCGGCTGAAGTGAACTTCAGGGCCTGGTGACCGGTTGCAAATCGAAGTCCCACTCGAATGAGCGCCCCCACGGCAAAGTCGCGTCGGCAATGGTGTAGGTGTTGCCCATCTGCACTGGGAAGGTGTTGTGAATGAGGTCGTTGAGGGCCTGCTGAGCGGCGGGGGTGTTCATTTCCTTTTCGGGCACGGCCTTACGCAGCGCCGCCCGCAGCTGGGCACTGAAGATCACGTCGTTGGTGTATTCGCGGGCCAGCAGCGCGTCCTGGCGCGGGGCATTCACACCGCCGAGGAACACTTTGGCGTGGGCCAGCGCCGTGCCCAGGTTGTTGCCGGGCGTGCCCCAGGCCGCCAGCGCCGCCAGATTCTTGTTGCGCTGCAAGGTCGTCATGTCCTTCCACAGCTTGGGATTGCCTAGATTGACCTGCGCCACGTCGGCCACGGCCACCTGCCCCTTACGTAGCAGCGCACTGATCCGCAGTGCCGCCTGGCGCGGGTCGCCGCCGTTGAACACGTACAGGGTCAGGTCGGGCTTAGGGTCTTCGCTCACGCTGAAGCCGCTGGCCTGCGCGTGGTTCACGGCACTCTGGGTCAGGGGAATGCCCTCGTACTTCATCACAGCTCTGGCGGCCTCGGGGTCGCTGTATTCCACGCGCACCGTTTTGGCGTCTGGGGCGACGGCGCGGGCGACCAGCATGCTCAGCACCTCGTCGGCTCCGGGGTAGATGTGAACATTCTCGGGCGCAGTTTTGGCAAGTTCCGCGCCTTCCTGCGGGGCGGGGCTGCCGGGCAGGGCGTCGTCCCAGGTGACGTGCAGTTCTCTGAACACCCCCTCGGCGGCCCAGGCGATCATCTGGCGCACCACCTCCAGGTTGCGGGGGCGGTTGGTCGCGTCGGGCTGGCGCGGCAGCGTGATGAAAGCGTAGATCGGCTGTCCGGTGCGCTTGCCCCAGTCGCGCAGGGGTTGCAGGTTATTGACGGCGCTCGCCGCGTCCAGCGGGCTGTTCCGTGACTGAACGAGGCCGCCGTAAGCCAGCGCGTCCAGCGAAACGATCAGCGGCCTGTCGGCAGGCTGAGCCGCGAGCCAGGCGGACAGCGCCTGCGGGTCGGCCCCGGTCTTGGCATTGCCCAGCAGGGTCGCCGGGGGCACACTGGGGGCCGCGCTTTCGGGCAGACCAGCGATCAGCGCCGGAAGCACGCGGGTCGCCGGGCGCGAGTCGAGCGGCAGCAGCGTCTGGGCCTGCGCGGAACCCAGCAGAACAAGGCAGAGGAAAAGGGCAGCACGGAGCATACCCCCGAGACTAGCGGCTGGCGATGAGGATTTGAGAACGAGTTGTAGTTGTACCAGTTGTGCCAGCGCAGCCGTAGCCGGGCAATAGCGAGGCAATCCACCCCGCCGCCGCACCCCCCGGCATACCCTGAACACCATGCGAGGGCACCTTGAAACCGACTGACCTGTGGCTGCTGGCCTGGCGCGGCCTGACCCGCCGCCCGGTCCGCACCCTGCTGACCACCCTGGGCATTACCGTGGCGGTCGCCAGCATGGTCATTTTTCTGTCGCTGGGCGAGGGCATCCGCAAGGTGTTCACCGACCAGATGAGCGGGATCGGGCCGGATATTCAGGTCAGCCTGAACGGGCTGTCGCAGGGCATCTCAGTGCAGCCCAACGTGCCGGAAAGTCTGGTGGGCGACATTGAAAAACTGGCGCCCACGCTGAACATCCAGTCGGTGACGCCCGTATACATGTCGCTGCGCGGCAGCCTCGACCCCAGCCAGAACACCATCCTGTACGGGATTCCAGCGGCCACGGGGATTCAGGCCATCTTTCCGAACGTCCGGGCGGCGCAGGGCCGCGCCCTCTCCCCCGCCGACGAGCAGCAGCCGGTCGCCGTCGTCGGGGCCAAAGCCGCCGGGAACATGCACCTCACGCTGGGCAGCAAACTGAACCTCAACCGCCGCGAAAGCGTGAAGGTGGTGGGCGTGCTGGCGGGCGATTCGGGGCTGGTCGACAACATGATCTTTTTGCCCCTGAAGACCATTCAACGGGCGGAAGCGGCGCAGGGACGGCTTTCGATGGTGGCGGTCAAGCTGAACGACGCGCATGAGGCCCGCAGCGTGGCCGACGCCATTTCCAAGCGCCTGAACGTGGAAGCCCAGACTCAGGGCGATTTCCTGGGCTTTCTGGACAAGACCATGAAAATCAGCGACGCGGTGCGCTTCGGCATTTCGCTGATTTCGCTGATCGTGG
>JAGLBK010000185.1 GCA_018260275.1 Deinococcus sp. | reverse complement strand
CAGCGTGTACATCCTGTCGAAAGACGAAGGTGGCCGTCACAGTGCGTTCTTCGGTGGTTACCGTCCCCAGTTCTACTTCCGTACCACGGACGTGACTGGCGTGGTGGAACTGGCGGCTGGCGTCGAAATGGTGATGCCCGGCGATAACGTGACCTTCAACGTCGAACTGATCAAGCCCATCGCCATGGAAGAAGGTCTGCGCTTCGCGATCCGCGAAGGTGGCCGGACCGTCGGTGCAGGCGTCGTTTCCAAGGTTCTGGAGTAAGGTTTAACTTAGTTGCAGGAAGGCCTCCAGTGGGTCTTCCTTTTTTTATTGTCTCTGAGTTCTGTGAGGTCTTTTTGTCTCGTCCAAAGCTGGTGCAGGTGCTTTATCAAGTTCTCGCCCCAGTAGAAGAAACAAAGTCAAAGGGCTGAGCGGCGTTTGACCGTTCAGCCCTTTGCTTTGATAAACCTTGCATTTACGTCAAGTGATTCTCTCACGTCAGGACTCTTGAATTCCCTTTCTGCGCGATGCATCTGAACGATGCAGGGTACTCAGCCTTTGACACTCCCGGCCAGCAGACCGCGTACAAAGTATCGCCCCAGCAGGATATACACCAGCAGGGTCGGTAGTGCGGCCAGAATAGCCCCCGCCATCGGCAGGTTCCACGATACGGCCTGCCCGCCTGCCAGCTGGGACAGCGCGTAGGTCACAGGCTGGCTGTTCGTGTTGGTCAGGGTGGCGGCGAAGAGGAATTCGTTCCAGACCTGGGTGAACTCCCAGATAATGACGACCACAAACCCCGGAATGCTGATAGGGAAGATGACCTGCTGATAAATCTGCCAGAAGCCCGCGCCGTCGATGGTGGCGGCTTCGACCAGGGCGTCGGGGACATCGGCGTAGAAGTTGCGGAAAATCAGGGTGGTAATGGGCAGGCCATAGACCATGTGCGCCAGGATCAGGCCCCAGATGCTGCCGTACAGTCCCAGCGACTTGATGAACTGGAATAGCGGAATCAGCACCGCCTGGTACGGAATGAACATGCCGAACAGCATCAGCGCGAAGAGGGTGTTGGCCCCCCGGAACTTCCATTTGCTGAGCGCGTAGCCGTTCAGGCTGCCCAGGACGGCGGCGAAGAGGGTCGAAACCACGGCCAGAAACAGGCTGTTGCCGAGGTTGCCCCCGATCTTGTCCCAGGCGTCGCGGAAGCTGCCCCAGTTGAGTTGCGCGGGCCAGTGCCAGGACGTCGCCAGATTGATCGCGTCGGGGCTTTTGAGGGCCGTGGCAAAGAGCAGGTACACCGGAACGAGAAAAAAGAGCGCGGCCAGCAGCAAGATGAGATACATTCCGATGCGTCCGGGGGTCAGGCGTTCGGCGCGGGCGGTCATGCGTGGCCCTCCTGGGTGCGGAACTGGCTGCTGAGGTAAGGCACGATCACGAACGCCACCAGAATCAGCAGAATGGTGCCGATGGCGGCTCCCATCGCAAACTGGTTTTGCCGGAAGCTGGTCAGGTACATGTTCAGCGCCGGAACGCTGGTGAAGGTGTTGTCCGGCCCCGACATGGCGTATACCAGATCGAAGATCTTGAGGCTGATGTGGCCCAGGATAATCATGGCGCTGAGGCTGATAGGCGCCAGCAGCGGGAAGATGACGCTGCGGTACATCTGCGTCTGGGTAGCTCCGTCGACCTGGGCCGCCTCGCGCAGTTCCTCGGGAATGCCGCGCAGCCCGGCCAGATAGAGCGCCATGGTGTAGCCGCTCATCTGCCAGACCGCCGCGATGATGATGCCGATCAGCGCCAGATTAAAGCCGTGCAACTCGGGAGCGGCCAGCAGATGCAGGTTTGGCCCGACGAACAGCGCCCAGCCTAGCAGTAGCGCCGCGCAGATGGCCGCGACCACGGCGCGGGTGCGCTCGGCCCGCCGAAAGGCACCGAAGGCCACCCAGGCCAGCACCAGCCCGACCACCGAGGCGGTCAGCAGGGGCAGCTTGTTCCAGTCGAATTTCCAGATCGCGTCGGTGCTGCTCATCCAGCCGAAGGTGGCAGGCTGACCGCCCAGAACGGTCGGAGCCATGTTGAGTCCGCCCTGCGGCTGCAACATCCAGCGCCAGATCGTGCCGGTCACGATAAAACTCAGGCTCATGGGGAACAGGAAAATGGTGCGCCACAGGCCCTCGCCCTTTGGATTGCGGTCCAGAATAAGGGCCAGGCCCAGGCCCGCGCCCAGGCAGCCCAGAATAAAGAACACCGTGAAGAAAATAGTGCTGACCAGTTCCTGCCGGAAACGGCTTTGCAGGAATCCGCTGAACAGCTCCTTGTAGTTATCCAGGCCGACAAATTTAATCACCGGGTGCAGCGCCATGGCCTGCGCGGGGTCATTGCCCCAGTCGGTCAGGCTGACGTACACCGTGCGGCCAATGAAGCCGTAAACGAAAATGCCCAGCAGGATAATGCTCGGCAGCAGCACAATGATGGCCCAGAGGCGGTCTTTGGAGAGTCCTTTCAAAGTCTTGTCCTTTCGGGAAGTGGTGAGGGAAAGGGAACGCGGTACGCAGTGCGCGGTATGACCGCCTTCCCACGTACCGCGCACTGCCTGGCCTGACTGACTCTGGCCCGGTTTACTTGCCGATGCCTGCCTTATCGGCGAGTTGCTGTGCGGCGGCGGTCGCGCCCTTGCTGTCCTTGCTTGCCACGAACTGGTCGATCAAGGCCCCGAACGCACTGGTGAAGCTCTCGGGAGCTACGGCGCCGTGGTACATGCTGCCCACGATCTTGCTGTGCTTCCAGTCGGTGGCGGCGCTCTTGGAATACACGCTGTACTTGCTCAGGTCGCTGTCGGTGCGCACGGCGATGCTGCCCTTGAGGGGGTTAAAGGTGTCCTGCCCCTGCTTGCTGCCCAGCACCTTGAGCCAGTTGAGGGTCTCGGCGCGGTTCTTGGCTCCCTTGGGCAGCCCGAAGCTGTCGGCCAGCATCACGAAGACCTTGCTGGTGCCGGGCGCCGTCGTCCAGCCGAAGCCTGTGCCGGGGGCCAGTTTCTTGGTGGTCGTGAAGTACCCGGCGGCCCAGTCGCCCATGACGTTAAAGGCGCTGGTGCCGTCAGTGATGCGGTCACTGGCCTGCTGCCAGCTGAGGCCGGAAGCGTCCTTGTTGGCGCAGTCCATGACCTTGCCGAAGGTGGTAAAGGCTCCGACCACGCGCGGGTCGGTGAATTTCAGCTTGCCGTTCCACAGGTTTTCCCAGCCCTGTGCGCCCAGTGTGCCGACCATCACATTTTCCCAGAGGTGCTGCTGCGTCCAGCTTTCGCCCACGACCAGCGGGGCCTGCATGCCTTTGGCCTTGAGCGCCGTGCAGGTGCTCAGGAATTCGGGCCAGGTCTTGGGCGCGGTGACGCCGTACTTTTTGAGGGTAGCGGGGTTGTACCACATCACGTTGCTGCGGTGAATGTCCACCGGCACGCTCCAGATGCCACCCTTGGAACTGATGAGCTTGATGACGTCGGCGGGCACGACCTTGGCCCAGCCCTCGGATTTGAACAGGCTGCTGAGGTCTTCCATGCGGTTAGCGACCACCCAGGTGCCGATCAGTTCCTGCCCGGCGTGAACCTGGAAGCTGTCGGGGGGCGTGCCGCCCAGCATGCGGGTCTTGAGCACCGCTTTGGCGTTGGTGCCCGCGCCGCCCGAAACGGTGGCGTTGTCGACCTTCACGCCGGGGTACTTCTGGTTGTATAGCTTGACCAGCGCGTCGAGGGCGGGGCCTTCATCGCCCGACCACCACGAGAAGATTTCGAGTTTGCCAGCAGCGGAAGCGCTCCCAGCCGTAGCCAGGGCCAGCGCGAGTAACAGAGCTTTTTTCATTGGTTCCTCCGGAACAGAAAGTGGAATGGCGATTTCAGATCTTGCTTTGGGCGAAAGGCTGGTCGGAACACGCGAAGTGCCGAGTGACCCATGGCCTGGTTTCTGATTCAGAAATACTGCACTAAGGCTGGCAGCTTGTCAACTTTGTTGTCCTCCCCGTTTGACGACTTCAGGTTCGGTGCAGCGGGTGTCGTGGGGGCCAGCCAGCTGGGCCGCGCTTCAGGACGTGCATTTCTTTATATAGTAAGAAAATAATGCCCGCCCTGAATTCTTCCAGTCCTCACTATCAGCAGGAGGTCGCTGCCGTGGCGGCCTGCCTCCAGAATCATCAGGGACCGATTGTTGTCCTGGCCCACGAAAATCCGGACGGAGACGCGCTGGGAAGTGTCCTGGGCCTGAGCCGTGCGCTGAGGGCCATCGGCAAAAGTGTGATTGCCCCAATGGAAGTGCCGCACTACCTGCGCTTCGTGGTCGAGCCGGGCGAAATTGTCGCGCCGCTGTCCGAGTGGCCCGCAGATACTCTGGTGGCTGTCCTGGACGTGGATAACAACGATCCGGTGCGGGTGGCAGGGGCCGACCTGACCACCTTCAGCGGCCCCGTCGCGAATGTGGACCATCACGGAACCAACCTGCGCCGCGCCGACGCTGGCGTGGTCGATCCTTCCCGGCCCGCCGCGACCATGATCGTGGCCGACGTGATCGACGCCCTCGGGGTGCCCTGGACGGAAGCCATTGCCACGCCGCTGATGCTGGGACTGAACACCGACACCGGTAACTTTGCCTTCGAGAGCGTGACGCCCGAAACGTTCGAGTGCGCGGCGCGGCTGCGGGCCCACGGCGCACGCATCGGCTGGCTGACCGAGCAACTGCGGCAAAAACCACGTTCCTACTTTTTGCTGCTTCAGGAAGTGCTGGGCACCCTGGAATTTTTATGGGACGGTCAGGTTGTGCTGGCGCGGGTCGATGACGTTATGCTGGCGCGGGCTGGGGCTTCCTGGGAAGATGTCGAGTCTTACGTGGGGCTGCTCCGGAATGCCGAGGGTTCCAGACTGGCCGTGATGATCAAGGACTTCGGTGACCGGGTCAAGGTTTCACTGCGTTCGAGTGGCGGCGTCAGCGCCCAGAATATCGCTGTGGCGCTGGGGGGCGGCGGGCATGTTCCGGCGGCGGGCGCCACCCTGTCCGAATCTTATTCCGAGGCCCGTCGCAAGATCGATCAGGCCGTTGCCGCAGAGCTGTCGCGGGCCAGCGCCAGCACCCCGGCGTAAGCGCTCAGGCCATACCGTCAGCCCCGGCAACAGGATGGCTACTTTAGCCTCGGTTGCCGGGGTCGGTTTTGCATTCTGCGGTGGTGCAGCAGGAT
>JAGLBK010000184.1 GCA_018260275.1 Deinococcus sp. | reverse complement strand
GTGAGGAGTCGTGGCTTCCAAACCTCAGACATGTCCAGAGTTTACAATTCGACAACAACTTTCCGCGTTATCAATAAGTAGCTCCCGGCTACAGTTACGCGTGTCCGGGAAAAGCACCCGAACCCGCTCTGCAAGCAGCTCTACGAGTCCACTTCCGCCCAGAGCTACTTTTGCCTTCCAACTCTGCTGCGCAGCTTCGCAAGTCCGCTCGGGGCGATGACCTAGTCATCATCCGGCAGGTACTTAGCGGCCCCCTTCTCGGCTCTAACCAAGTCAGTTCTGGTCATGTCTGAGACGGCAACCGTGCCGGAATTTTTGGAGACCGTCCACCGGATGCAGCATCAGGTCAAACAGCAGAACCTTCGAGAAGGAAGCATATCCGGAGATAGGCTCCGGGCGCTCCCATTTCAAGCCCTGTCGGTCATACTTCCAGCAAACTACCCCCAAAGGGCAAGGGGCGGTTTAAAGGGTCTACATTGAGGCCATGTCGGAACTCCTTTCTGCCCTGACTGAACGTTTTTTCCGTTATGTGGCCGTATCCAGTCAGAGCGATATCGCTGAGCCTGGCGTGCCCAGTTCGCCTGGTCAACTGGAACTGGCGCGGCTGCTGGCGGCTGAGCTGGAAACGCTGGGATTGCAGGACATTCACATTGACGAGCACGGCATCCTGACTGCCCGGCGACCCGGCACTATGCCTACTGCACCGGCTATAGGATTCGTTGCTCACCTGGATACAGTCGATGTGGGCCTGTCGCCCGACATCAGGCCGCAGGTGTTGCACTTTGACGGCCAGCCGCTATGCCTCAACCGTGAGCAGAGTCTGTGGCTCTCGCCCGAGGACCACCCCGAACTGAACGCTTACCGTGATCAGGACATTATCTGCAGCGACGGCACCAGCGTACTGGGCGCAGACAATAAGGCGGCGGTGGCTATCGTGATGGAGCTGCTGGCACAGTTGCGCAGTAACCCGGCGCAGGTCGGGGACATTTTTGTCGCCTTCGTACCAGACGAGGAGATTGGTCTGCGCGGAGCCAAACTTCTGGACCTGGACCGCTTTCCGGTGGACTTCGCCTATACCATCGACGGTGCCGAGCTGGGCGAACTGGTTTATGAGACCTTCAACGCGGGGCGGGCGACCATCACCATTCAGGGGGTTCCGGCCCATCCCATCTCGGCCAAGGGGGTACTGGTCAATCCGGTGCTGGTGGCCCTGGACCTGGTCGGTCATCTGGATATTCACGACACTCCCGAACACACCGAGGGCCGCGAGGGTTATTTCTATGTCACTGATTTACAGGCTGGCCCGGCCCAGGCCACGCTCCATATCAATATCCGTGACTTTGACCGGCAGCAGTACCAGGCCCGCAAGGAGCAGCTGGAGGCGCATCTGCGCGGCGTGCAAGACGATCATCCCCGCGCCCGGGTCCAGTGGCAGATAGAGGACGTGTACGGCAACATTCTGGACGCGGTAGGGGATGACCGGCGGGCGCTGGACCTGCTAGAACAGGCTTTCGCGGCTCAGCAGATTACGCCGCAGACCAAACCAATGCGCGGCGGCACCGACGGCTCGGCACTATCGGCGCGGGGGATTTTCACGCCCAACTACTTTACCGGCGGGCATAACTTCCACTCCAGTTTCGAATTTTTGCCCCTGAATGCCTTCCTGAAAAGCTACCAGGTCACAGAAACACTGGTTCGTCTCGCGGCTGCGCCCGGACAGCTCAACTGACCTGACGACCGATCTCGACGCCCGGATCCCGCGTCAGCTAGCCCTATAAGTCTGCCTCTCTAGCTGATCAGCCAGCCCCGTCCCAGCGCGTCGGCCAGCAGCCCCACCGGCACCCACTCCGCTTCACTGTTCGGCGCGAGTACCACCCCGACGGACATCTCCGGATTCAGAACGTAATAGCCCATCTTGACCCGCTGCCACAGCTTTCGTGCGGGGACGTAGCTGCTATCCACCTCGGCGCGGGCCATCACATGGTTGAAGTAGGGCCGCTTGCGCCGCTGCTCCCGCAACACGTTTTCGGGGAAGTGGACCAGGTTCAGGCGCAGAGAGTTCACGAAAAAGCCACTCTCGCGCTCGTGAAAGTCGCGGGGCGTCAGCGCCGGGTGGCTCAGCCGCGACGTGTAGGTGGGCAGTTGCGCCAGCATCACACTCAGGAAATAGAATTCCGCGCCGCTCTCCTGGAGCCTCACCAGCCGCCCGCCGACCTGCACGTCCAGATGCGTCGGTTTTAGCCTGTCCCACAGCGGCCCCAGCTTGCTCCTGGCATAGTCCTCGTCGGACATCGCCCGCCAGAGCGCCAGCATGTGCGGGGTCCGCCCGTGCACGTCGGTCTGGCCGATGTCTGCGCCGCGTTCCAGCAGGGCGTCCACCAGTTCCAGATGGCCGCTGAGGGTCGCCAGCATCAGCGGGGTCAGGTTCTCCTGGGTGCGGAAATCCACGCCGTAACGCTCGGTATCGGCCAGAATCGCCCGCAGGTTACCGGTCTCGTAGGGCTTGCGGTACTTATCCACAATGGCCTGACGCTGGATACGGCGGTCTTTTTCATTGTTCCGCAGGAAAGACTGTGCGGGCCGGATTTTCAACGCAGCGAGTTCTTCCAGCAGGTGGTCGTCCAGCGTCAGCAGCGCGTAGTCGGTCAGTTCGCGGGCCTTTTTCACGTCGCCTGCGTGCTGCCGCGCCTCGCCCTGCATCCTCGCCAGCACCTGCGGCGTCCAGACTTCCCACGGCACGGGCTTTTGCTGCAAAATCCGGCGGCGAATGTCGCGGGCCTGCTCCTTTTTGCCCTGGAGTTCCAGCTTGCGGGCCTCGCGCTCCCAGTCGTCGCGGCTGGCCTTTTTGACCCCCAGCTGCTCGGCCTCGTTGCCCAGTTCCACGCCCAGCAGCGGCAACAGCGGGTGCCGGATGTCGTTCTCCACCAGAATCACGCGCTCCACGGCGCGGGTCACGGCGACATACAGCGCGTTCACATAGAATTTGTAGATTTCCAGCGACTTGTCGGCCTTATCTTTGGCGCGGCGGTAGGCCAGCTCCTCGCCCTTCAGGTCGTCACGGCTGACCCCCTCGGCAATCTCGGCGTAAGTCTGCCGCGCCCCCGAAATGAAGTTGTGCAGGATGATATTCGGATATTCCAGCCCCTTGGCCTCGTGTACAGAAAAGACCAGCGGCGTGCCGAAAGCCTCGCGGGCGGCGGGCTTGTCCTCGTCGCGCAGCACCAGCACGGCGTACTGGGTGGAGTCGCGGGTCTGGTCGTCCAGGTGCTTTTTGACCTGTTTGCTGTCGGGCAAAAAGGTGACCGAGCCGGGTTCGCTGGCGACGGCCCGCACCAGAAAATTACTCTCGCGGTCAACGGAACCGAAGCGGGCGTGCTTGACTTTCAGGATATCGTTGGCGACCCGCGTGACCTGACTGGAATTGCGGAAATTGGCCTGCAGTACGCTGATTTTCTGACGCTCGGCCAGTTCGGGGTCCTTGTACAACAGCGACTTGACGGCGGCCCACGAAAAGAAGTTGGGGTGGACAATCTGATTACTGTCGCCGCACAGCAAAAACTGCCCCGGCGTCTTGAGGGTGTGCAAAATCAGCGCCAGTTGCGCCGCCGTGAGGTCCTGCACCTCGTCTACCACGACGAAATCGTAAGTCGGCTGGGCCTCGGTGCGGTAGCTGGCGGCCAGCAGACTGGAATCATAGAAACTGGACTCCGAGAGCCAGTTCAGGTACTTGGCAAAGAGGTCGTACACGCCCGCACGCTGGTCGGCCCCGTAGATGCTCTGGCGAATGCCCAGGCTCAGGTACTCCTCACGGCTCAGCGCCCCGGCGGGCGAACTGCTCAGCACGCCCCGGAATTCTTCAAAAAGCTGATGCGCGTCGTTGCCCTTGAGGCCCGGCTGGCGCGTGACCCAGCCCCGGAAGTCTTGGGAGGTGACCTCGCGGCCCTGCGGCACCCGGATGGTGCGTAAAAAGTCCGCGAAGCTCAGGAAACTGACCTCCTGCGCCTCGTTTTCAAAGCCGTGGGCGCTGTATAGCTCGCTGGCACTCTGCGCCAGAAACTTGGACAGCGTGACATACAGCACCTGCCCCGGCATCTCGCGCAGTTTTTGCAGCGTCAGCGCGGTCTTGCCGCTGCCCGCCGACCCTACCAGAATCACCGGGGCGGGTGTGCGATACACCGCGTCCTGGGTATCGTCGAACGAAATCACCTTGTCCAGCAGGTGAAATTCGCTGCGGCTGGGGTGGATATAACGCACCTTCTGCGCCTCGCTGTTGACAGCAGCCACATTGAAGTCGGGCAGCCTGGCCTCGTCAATAGCGGCCCCGCGCAGAAACCGCGACTTCTCGTAGGCGTGCTGGTGAATGATTTCCAGCGCCAGACATACGGTTTCGGGGGGAAGTCCCTCGGCCTCATGCCGCACGAAGGTCAGCAGCACGCGGTTGGTGTCGTCCAGCTTGGCGCGGTAGTACGGCCCCTGGGCGAGCTTTTTAATGTCTGGCGTCTTGAAATCGTCGCGCTCTACCGCTTCCTGTACCTTTTTCAGCTTGGGCTTGAGCTTGCCGATGTCCAGGTCGCGGTAAGTGAGAAAGCGCACGAAGAAAAAATATCATAGGGCTGAACACCGCCGCTCAAAACGTCTTCCGGCGTCAGGATGGTCGCGCCCTAGCTCATCAGGTCTTCCACACGCCGCCCCTCGCGGATGCCTTCCAGCACTTCAGTGGTAATCGGCGCCACCGCTTCGGGGTGATTGAGTTTCAGAACGCGTGCCTTGCGGCTGCGGGCCAGTTGTGCCGCCGTAAAAGTCAGCAGTTTGTCGCGTTCTCGCTCGGTCAGTTGCACAGGTCGGCCTTCTCGGGCACCACTTCAGATCAGGGGGACATTTTTCTATTGTTCACATTAACTCGCCCCACGACAAGAGCAAAATGATTTTCTAAACAAGTTGCCAAACAGGAGAGGAGAATTTCGCTAATGTTCAGCAAGTTTTGCAATTTGTTCAAAATTTTTGTGACAATTGGCAAAATCGAAGCCGTTTAAGCAATCAGACTTTTCAAGGAGTTCACATGACACACCGCAACCTGACCGCCTCCCTGACCCTTCTTCTGCTCGGCAACGCGCTGGCGCAGGGCACCGTGAAAGTCGGCGTGCTGCACTCGCTGACCGGCACCATGGCGATTAGCGAGATCACGGTGGCGAACGCCGCACAACTCGCGGTAGACGAGATCAATGCGGCGGGCGGCGTCATGGGCAAGAAGGTCGTGGTGGTCAAGGA
>JAGLBK010000183.1 GCA_018260275.1 Deinococcus sp. | reverse complement strand
TCGTACTGGTCGCTGGCAAGGGCGGCGCACACCTGCTGCCAGCACATCTGGACATCAATCACGGCTACAGTTTAGTGCAGTTGCGTTAAGCGCGGGGTTTAACTTCGGCGGGGAACAATCTCCGGTATAGAGACACGTCTGTAATAATCAGGACGTTGATGTTTACCCGCCGAATGATTTTGCGAGTTGCCCTGCTGATGTTTTTGCTTGGCCTCTCCGAACTGGTTCATCTCTGGACCAAGCACCGCGCTGCGCCCATTACTCCGGAGATGTTTGGGGCTGTCGGTGATGGAATTACTGATGACGCTCTGGCACTCAGCCGGGCCTGTCAGGTCTTGCAGCAGGCTGGGCATGGTCAGTTGCTGCTGTCGGGAACTTACCGGATTGGACGTGGTAACCCAGGGAACCACCGTGTGGCCGCTCTGGAATTACTGGGGGGCGATGTTTACGAGATCATTTTTACGTCTGGTGCAGAACTGGTCATGGATAATCTTGATCCGGCCACAGGGAATGGGGATGAACTCGGAGGAATCTATTTTGCTGGCCCCATCAATCAGCTTGTCCTGCGTAATCCCCGTGTCCGCTGGCAAACCCGGCCCAATGCCCGCTCACAGGGCGATGGCATCATGCTACGCGGGTATCCGGGTGATGAAGGACCGACCATCAGGAAGTGCAGGATCGAGCATCCTTATGTTGAAAATACGCCCCAGGCACACATCATTCTGATAGGCGTATCCGATCCGGAAATCGTCTCGGCACAGGTCGCGTACGGTCACGGTGACGGCTGCCACTTCAACGCCTGTCGCCGACCAGTCATCAGCGGCGGCCTGCTTGCTGAGGGAATCGGCGATGATGCCCTGGGTCTGGTCACGTATTACGGACCAACGGCACAGCCTATGTACGCGGGCAATCCGGACCGAATGCCGTTCTCGCTCCCCGCTCTTACCGAGTGGAGCAACGCAGAGGCGCGAGTTGACCGGGTAGAGTGCCGTAACGGGCAGGCCAACGCTTGCCGGATCAATGGTGCGCTCAATGCCACTATTGGAACGATTCACGCACAGAATACTCAGAATGCTTTGCAGCTTGATGTCACCGAGGCTAACGGTGACACCTTCAAGTGGACGGTAGCGGCAAGCCGGGGATGCCAGGTTGGCAGTGTCACGGCCCAGGGAGCCACTTTTGCCGTTCTGGCCCTGGCACAGAACGTTGATCAGCAAGCGCCGAACGCCTCTGCCTTTCTGGATATGGATGTCGTCATTGATCAGGTGACGGCCCGAAATACAGTTGGAGGTGTCAGTATTCTGGTACGTGACGTTCATGGTGTCCGCGTAAATAAGCATGATGTAGATGGTGCTGTGCAATTACTTCAGAGCTGATGCCTCGCCATTCAACTACAGTCATGCACCAGCTGATTTTCAGGGAACGGTAATTCGCTTCAGAATCCTGCATTACCGGAGACGTCATGCACCGAACACCAGATCGCAACAGAAATGTTGGTGGCCCAAATCGTCAGGTATGTTCTGACGGCGTAAATGGCCTGTCGCCGCCGCGCGGCGCTGGAGTGCCCATCCGCCTTTCCCATGTACAGAACCGAACTGTAGCTGAATTCGGAGTCCCAGACGGAACCTGCACGTAATTTGGAGAACTGCTCTAGACTACACAACCTCACAAAAATGTCCCCCTCCCGTCCTTATCGGGCTGACGATACAACGCTTCCCCCAGCTATCTCTGGCGAAATCCGATTCGCGGATGCTGGGGGAAGGCTCTGAAGTTCAAGCAGAGTCAGTGAGACTCGGGAAATTTGGCAGGGGTCAGTCGTTTTTCCAGGGCGTCGGTTCTTTGGAACGTAGGCCAGCGCTGATCAGGCAGACGGCAAGAATAGCGATGTTGAGCGTTCCCCATACGGTCAAAATAGGCATTAGGTTTTCCATTTGTGTGGGGCTAAATGTACAGTAAGCCTTCACAGATTTCAATCAGCTACCTGACGCTAATCTTAATTTTTCACTCAGCGGTCTCATGGCCTGCAAGACCAGCCCGTATTAGCCCTATCGATTCAGGGAAACGCTGGGAACTAGCACGCTCAGGGCCGCGAGCAGCACCCGGATGTGAACGATGCCGCTGGCCTTTTCCTTCGCCTCTCCTTCCAGCGCTGGGCGAACCTCACCGTCGATGTGAAAAGCCTGACCGACGTAAGGAATGTCGATGGTCTGGGCTGGAACGGTCGCCACGCTGGAAAGTGCCCCGAATTCGTCACGGGCCAGGGCGCTCAGGTAAGCCAGCAGGCCGTCACGGCGCTCGGCATCCACGGTGACCACGTCCAGTTTGCCGTCGCTGGGGTCGGCGTTGGTGCCCAGCTTCATGCTGTTGCTGGTGGCGCGGATGTTCATGACTTCCAGCAGGGTCAACTGGTTTTCTGTCTGAGGCACACCGTCGATGGTCAGCGCCAGCGGTAAGCCCGGATAGCCCGGCATGGTCGTTACGATGGCCTGCGCTGCCCGGAGCGGGCTTTTCCTGGGACCGGGATCATAGGCGGCCAGGATGTCGGCAAAAATGCCGCAGCCGCACGCCTCGATAAACAGGTCCTGGCCCCAGGGCGCGTCGATCTGGCCCACGTCGTAGGGGATGATCTGGGCCTCAGCGTAGTGCTGGACCAGTTCAGCGGGCTTGTCGCTGAGATTCAGCGTGTGGCCGACATTGTTCGACGTGCCCATCGGGATAATGGCGAGCTGCACGCCCGGCTTGCCCAGCAGCCTCAGTGCTGTGCCGCGCACCGTGCCGTCTCCACCCGCTACGAACACGGTGCCGTAGGCGTCGGCCAGGACCCGGTCAAGGTCCGATTCATTCTCGGTCGGGCGATGGTGGACATCATACCCACTGTGGCGCAGGCCAGCCAGCAGGTCCTGTGGCGCGGCCCCCTGACTGCTTCCGGCATCCGCGTTATAAATCAAAATGGCTGGTTTCATTTGAAGAACACCTCGTTCATGGGCGCGGCCTGGGCACTTTCACCCAGTGGCGCAAGGTTCCAGGCATCGGTCAGCGTGCGTAACAGACTGTAGTGGTTGTAATTCGTTTCCGTCGAATAGCCCTGTGGGCCGGACCGGGTCAGCACGATGGCCGGAATACGCCCGCCGCCTACACGCTTGTCGCTGCCTTCCGCCTCGTCGAAAGTGATGACGATGGCCGCCTGATCGTCCCAGGCCGGGCTGCTGCGAATGGCGTTCACCCATTTGGCAACAAAAGTGTCGGCATTAGCCGCCAGCCGGGCCTGATCCATGCAATTGACGTTGCGGTGCAGGTCATGGCAGAGGTCCGGAACGATCAGTGCGAAGGTCGGGGCCTTGCCTGCCTGCAAATCCCGCTCCAGCTGGTCTAACGGCACCACATTGGCGGCCCGGGCCGGATTCTGCGCTACCGACGGAAAGAGCATAAACGGGTTGTGACGCTTGACGTACACCCAGAACGGCCCGGCGTAATTGCCCGTGAACCCGGCGCGGGGCAGACCCTGAAAATAACCTTTCCAGCTCAGGCCAGCGGCTTCGAGGCGGTCTGCCAGATTGGGCGCGTTGAATTTCTGGTTCGGGTCATCGCTGTGGCTGCCGAAATTGCTTCCGGCCAGCAGGGCCACGTAGTTCGGCAGGCTGGGATGGGTCACGCCGTGGTTGTTCAGCGCCACCGCTCCCTGGGCGGCGAGTCGATTGAGCGCTGGCAGTCTGGCATTGCCGATGACGCTGCCCGTGCCGTGGTTTTCAAGCACGAACAAGAAGACATGCGAAAACGTGTGTGTTGAGGCTGGGGCCGGGGTTGAGACTGGGGTCGTCGGCGTTGAGGGCGTCGGCGCTGAGGCGGTGGCCTGCGCCAGACTGAAACTGGAGACTATTGATAACGCGGTTAGTTGATGTCGCCTTCTGGCTTACTCAACGTCCAGGGGAATCGAGTTTGCGCTGCTGCCGACAGTACTTCCCCTCTCATAATTCAGATTCCGACTGACACCGACTTAGCACGTCATCAATAAAACGAAGGGGAGAACTAGACGGGCCAATGACTTCATACCCCAGGCTAACGGTATCTGCTGGCTTTTCAGTACATCCGGGCTAACATTTGGGACTAAACCAGACGGCGGATTATCCCTTCACCCCTGCCTGGACGTCTTTTTTCCATTCCCGCCTCGCCCGGTTAGTCGAAATAAGGATTCGAAGTATAATCACCCCATCAAAGCGCTGACTCCTCTTCCACATTTGACCGCCGATGAACTGTTGCAACGTCAACGTCGTGCCACTACTGCAGACGAACGTGATCGCTGGTTCGCCCTTCGAACGCTGACCCAACAGCCCTGACAGCCTGATAAAAATCATGAGAACGCACCAGTAGATGTGCCCAGGGATCACTCTGGCCTTTCCTGAGCGGCTCTGGATCTGGAAAGAGCGAAAAGAGCACCACTGCGAGAGATGGATGGAGTGGGAAAGAATCAGCCCCACGAGCATCCAGGCGGTCGTGACGAGATGACGTCGATCACGCCATGGAGCACAGGGTAATGCTCCAGGAATTCCTTCCAAAAATGGCCTGACCTTTAGGAGGGTCGGGCAAACTGGAGGAACTTTATGGGAAAGCAGCGCAAAACCTGGACATCTGAGCTCAAGGAAGAAATCGTTCTGGCCGCTCTAAGTGGTGAGAAATCCATCGCAGAACTGGCTCACCAGCATGGGGTAGCTGAAAGTCTGATTCACAACTGGCGTACCCAGTTCCTGGAGGCGGGCCGTGCCCGCCTTGCTGGGAACAAGCAAAACGACGGTTTCAAAGCACTGGAAAAGGAAAATGAACGTCTGAAGAGCCTACTGGGCGAAAAGGAATTGGCCCTCTACATCGCAAAAAAAATCAGGGGTCCTTAAGCCTCGAGGAGCTTCTCGTCCTGTACGCGGAAGTGCGTAAAGACCATCCCCAACTCAGCCTCTCCAGCTTCGCCCGCGAAGCTGACATTCCCGTCTGGCGTCTTCGCGATGCCTGTCAGCAAGCAGCGCAGCGCACTAAACGTGCTCAGGAAAAGGATGCGCGTCGGGAGCGCATTCGAGAGATGGCGTTACGTCATCCGACCTGCGGTTACAGGCGCATTTACCAGCTTCTTCAGCAGGACGCCAAGAAAACTGGTCAATCCTGTCCTGGACGTCATGAAGTACGTCTGACTCTTGTTGCATTGGAACTCTGTCCCCCTTTACCTGAGTGATGCCGAAAAGTCTCTCATAATTGTTGTATGGGTACAGTGACTACGGCCGTACGGTTTCGTGATGCTCGT
>JAGLBK010000182.1 GCA_018260275.1 Deinococcus sp. | reverse complement strand
AAGGTCTTCACCTTCGACGGCAGCACCATGACCCAGAGCTAAGCTGATTCACCTCAGCTAACTTGAACCCTCACTCCTAACCGGGGTGGGGGTTTTTCTTTTGTCTTCTTATGCCGTTGTCGGAGAGTTTGCCCTGTTTTCTATTCGGCACGGGCTATTTACCCAGTCTCAGTTATGATCGTTTGCATGGTTTTAACTGCTTTTTTACGCTTGAAAGTGTCGCCTCCTGGTCTTGCGAAGTCATCTGGCAGGTGTGCGGATATGCTATGGCTCATTGTCTCTGCTTTGCCAGAGTCTGAGAAAGTCATAGCGTGAGCGCTACCCCGGTAAATCGGCAGGGTGCTCTGATCGACGTCCTATTGCGCCTGCTGGCGACGCCCAGCCCCACGGGGATGACCGAGCAGGCCGTGCAACTGGTCGAGCGGGAACTGAGTGCCCTGGGAGTGCCGTTTGTACGCACCAGAAAGGGTGCACTGACCTGGGAACTCGCTGGTAATGGGCTGGGCCACGTGACCTTCAGCGGCCATATCGATACCCTGGGCGCGATGGTCAAGGCGGTCAAACCGGGCGGGCGTTTGCTGCTGCACATGCTGGGCGGCTACGACTGGGCCACCATCGAGGGCGAGGACGTGCTGGTGCATACGCAGGAGGGCCGTGCCATCTCCGGCACAGTGGTCAACGTGCGGCAGTCGGTGCATGTTCATGGTGAAGCGCTGCGGCAGTTGCGCCGTGAGCAGGCGGTCATGGAAGTGCGTCTGGACGAGGAAACCAGCTCGGCCAGCGAGACGCTGAAGCTGGGTGTTCAGCCGGGCGACTTCGTCAGTTTCGACGCGCGGCCCCGGCTGACTCCGGCGGGTTATCTCAAGTCGCGCCATATCGACAACAAGGCGGCGGTTGCTATTTTTCTGGCTGTTACGCGGGAGTTGCTTCAGTGTCCGCCGGAGCGTACTGTGGCTTTTCATGTCACGACCTACGAGGAAGTCGGCCACGGCGCGGCCACCGGCATCCCGCCGCACACCGACGAGCTAATCGCCGTGGACATGGCGGCTGTCGGTGAGGGGCAGACCAGCAGTGAGCATCACGTGACCCTATGTGTGGCCGATTCGACCGGCCCCTATGACCACGCCCTGGGCAACCGCCTGCGGGGAGCCGCCCGCCGCGCCGGTCTGGAGCTGAAAATCGATATCTACCCGAACTACGGCAGCGACGGCAGTGCGGCCTGGCGGGCTGGGGGAGACTACCCGGTGGCCCTGATCGGCCCGGGCGTGGATTCGAGCCACGCTTATGAGCGTACTCATGTGGACGCCCTAGCCGCGACCACCGACCTGATGCTGGCCTATGTGCGCCCCGAGTGAACCTGGATTTTCGCGGCCAGTGCACGGTAAAACCGCGTGTCATGCAGGTAGGCCATGTGATCCGAGCGCACGTTTCCGAGAAAAGGAAACGCGGTGTCATGAGCACCCACAATAATTTCCTCGGTGCGGAAACTGAGGAAGTCGCTGTAGCTCCAGACGTTCCAGAAATATCCGGCGTGCGGCGAATCGAGTAGGGCCGTGGTCGGCAGCGGCTGACGCTCGATGAACTGTCCCATTTCACGGAAGACCCCCACCTGTGACCCGCAGGCACACCAGAAATCGACCCGGAGGCCCGCCGCACGCGGATCGGCAGGCAAAAAGCTGGTGAGGGCGTCGTACATTAGCTGACCGCCCATGCTGTGGGTCAAGACGATCAGGGGTTCATCGGCCTGACCCTGTTGCCGCGCCGTCAGTAGCCCGTCAATCACCCGCCGCATGATTTCTCCGGGTGCCTCGGGGGTGCCGCGCCCACTGAGGTAGGACATGACGTCGCCCAGAAACAGCGGCACAAAATCCTCGATAGGCCGCCGCACCGTCAGCAGGGTTCGGCGCAGGCTGCGGCGTTGCTCGGCAACGATGGGTGCGGGCAAGGGGGGAGACTCGATCAGTTCACGCAGCTCAGGGCGGGGGAGACGGCTCTGGACGGCGCTGCGGAGAAATTCCCATTGGCGCTCCGGGGCCAGTGATGCCACCGTTTCGTGCAGGTTCTGGTCGCGGGCCACACTCCACACGGATTCGATCACCTGGGGCCACTGCCGCACACTGCGAATCTGCTGGAACTGCCGCTCGAGTACCTCGCCCACCTCTTCCGGGTCAAGGTCTGCCGGAAAGAGGTCGCTGGACACGGGATCGGGCCAGGACGATAGCGCCCGGCCACCCAGACGGTAATAAGCGCCCAGATCACCCCAGTAAATCTCGTGGATCTGAACCTGTTCAGGAGCCTGTGGCTGGAGGATCGGCGCAGCGTACTGACGCAGCCGGGCCTCGATGCCTTCCCAGTGCAGATGCCCAGTGGCGTGATTGACCTGTTCCCAGCCGGGATCACCCTGGCGGCGAACCGCGACGCCGTGGACGAAGACAATGGGCATAGCTACAGCTTAGAGGACAGGCGGACTGGACCGGAAGGTGTAGGTTTCAGCGGTTCGGACAGTTTCAGAACTTTCAAGCGGCCCAGTCGGTTCTTGCTGTCTGACATGCCAGCCGCGTTCCCCCTTTCCTACGAAGCTGTACCAGTCCCAACCTCTGCCGGGCAGCTCTAACGAGTCCCGCAAGGGTGGAGGGGCTAAAAATCTTGCATTCACTGGGCGGTCTATTTGCCAAAACTGCACTGCCCTGAATCAGGGGGAACTTTTCGGCATCACTCAGTCCGCAAGGTGAGACTTGTAAAACTGTGTGCAAAGGAGCTAAAAAACCCCTCTAAATCGCAACTTTTTATAAGAGATTCCAAACTGTCCGAACCATTGTTTTATGTAAATTGGAGCTAAACCCCAGCGACTCTCTCTTGACGCCGCCCCTGTCCACTTTCCAGCAAATTCATCGCCTGTACCCACGCCCGCGCCGAGGCTTCTACCACGTCCGTCGCCAGTCCGGTGCCCATGACGGTGACGCCGTCCAGCCGCGCCCAGACGTTCACCTCGCCCAGAGCTTCGCTGCCTCTGGTCACACTCTGCACGCGGTAGTTGGTCAGCTCCGGCGTTTTGCCCACGGCCTGCGAAACGGCGTTCATGGCGGCGGCCACGGCTCCGTCTCCAGTGGCGGCGGCTTCCACGATGCCTGCTGGCGTACCGATTTTGACCGTCACCGTCGGCACCAATGCCGTGCCGGACAGCACCTGCATTGCTTCCAGGGTGTAGGTCTGGGTCAGCTCAAACTGGCTGTCGATCAGGGCGTGCAGGTCGTCGGGGTAAATCTGGCCCTTGCGGTCGGCCAGTTCCTTGAAGCGGGTAAAAATGCCGTCCACAGCAGCGTCGTTCAGTCCCGCGTCTGCCGTTCCCGACAGGTCGTACCCCAGATCGGTCAGGGCTTTGCGGAAGGCCGCGCGGCCCGAATGTTTGCCCAGCACCAGCACGCCCGCCTCACGGCCCACCAGTTCGGCACTGATAATTTCGTAGGTTTCGCGGTGCTTGATGACGCCGTCCTGGTGAATCCCGCTCTCGTGGGCAAAGGCGTGGTCGCCGATCACGGCCTTGTTGGGCGGCACCACCATGCCCGTGAGTTTGGACACCAGCCGCGACGTGCGGTACAGCTCGCGGGTGTTGATACGTGTGCGGGCGTCGTAATAGTCCCCGTGGGTGTAAATCGCCATGATGACTTCTTCCAGCGCGGTGTTGCCCGCCCGCTCGCCGATGCCGTTGATGGTGCCTTCGACCTGCGTGGCCCCGTTTTCTACAGCCGCCAGACTGTTGGCCGTCGCCATCCCCAGATCGTCGTGGCAGTGCGTGGAAATGACGATTTCGCGGCCCGCCACGATCTCCTGATTCACGCGGGCGATCAGTGCGCCGTACTGCCTGGGCGTGCCGTAGCCCACCGTGTCGGGAATGTTGATGATGGTCGCGCCCGCGTCGATGGCTGCGCCGTACAGTTGCCGCACAAAGTCGAAATCGGCCCGCATACAGTCCTGGGCGCTGAATTCCACCTCGTCGGCCAGCCCCCTTGCCAGTTCCACCGCCCGGATACTCATTTCGACGACCTGTTCGGGCGACTTTTTCAGCATGTGCTGCAAATGCACCGCGCTGGCGCTGGTAAAAATGTGAATCCGCCTTCGCCCCGCGCCTTCCAGCGCACGCCCCGCACATTCCACGTCGGCGGGGGCGGTGCGGGCCAGTGCCGCGATGGTCGCCGTGTCGATCTCGCGGGCAATAGAACGCACACAGTCAAAATCCCCGTCCGAGGTAATGGGAAAGCCCGCCTCGATGATGTCCACATTCAGCCGGGCCAGAGCGCGGGCAATTTCCAGCTTCTGCACGGGGTTCAGGGCCACGCCGGGGCTTTGTTCGCCGTCGCGCAGGGTGGTATCGAAGATGTGAATGTGCCGCTGTGAGTCAGTCATAAGGCGTTCCTTTATGCCAGTACAAACCAAAGAAAGCCCCCGAAGCAGCGATGGCTCCGGGGGAAGGGGTGCACAAAAACTTACACGCTACTCCAGCCGGAGAGGTGTAAGAAGAAGCGCAAATGCAGTAGGCATGTCAGAGCTTAGGCAGTGGCCGGGGGAGAAGTCAAGCGGGGGCAGATTGGTAAGGTCGCACGCCTCACCCTACAATCGCTCCCAGCCGTGCCAGAACCTCCGCCATGACCTCATCCGGCACGCGCTCCAGCTTGCGCCCCTGCCTCGCGGCCATGTCCAGCGCACGCGGCTGGTCGCAGCGAATCACGCCCGTGGTGCACGTGCCTGCGCCGTCCAGCAACACGACAAAGCCAGCGGTGCGGGCAAAATTGCCGCCGCTGGTAATCGGCAGGGCGATGGGTGTTCCGGTCAGGGCATTAAACGGTGCAGGCGAGACAATCAGCACAGGCCGCGTGCCGCGCTGCTCATGTCCTGCGGTGGGGTCGAGGCTGACCAGATAAATGTCGCCGCGTTCCATTTACAGTAGCTCGTTGCCCACTGCCGGGGCGTCCAGCCATTCCCAGTCTTCATCGCTGCGGGGCGCGGTGGCGTCGCACTGGGCCAGCAGTTCCGCGAGGCTGTAGCGAGGGCCGGGGCGTGGCTCCATCACCAGTTGCCCGCCTTCAATCCGGAGGCCCACCGCCGCGCCCGCCTGCAAGTGGAGTTGCTTCAGCAGGGCCGGGGGAATGGACAGCATGACCGAGCCGCCGACTTTTCTGAGATGGGTTTGGTGCATGGGAAACCTCCAAGGTTATATAGAAGTATAATACATATCAATGGATTTCAAAGACCGGGTGATTTTGCGGTAGTTTGCTGGAACTATGACCGACAGGCCGCACCACAGGGCAAGCTCAGCAGATCGCGGATTGACCAACAGCGCG
>JAGLBK010000181.1 GCA_018260275.1 Deinococcus sp. | reverse complement strand
TTCGTTACCGCCAGCTCCCGGCCAAGCTTCTTGGCCTGAACACCGATGCGACATCAACTTAACTCGTTATCAATAGACTGAAATATGACGCCTGCCGATGCCGAGCAGCTGGCCGCCCTGCGAGACGAATTTCCAAGCCCGGAAATCGTGGCCCAGCACATGTGCTCAGAGCTTGACCGCCTGGAGCAGACCATTCGCCGCGCCGCACCCCACTGGCGGACCATGCTGCCGGGCCGGGCCTGGACCCCTGCCCAGGAACTTGAACACACCATGGGGGTCAATGAGGGAACGGCCAGAGTCGTGCGGCTGCTGGCCTCCGAGCGGCCCATTCCGGAGGTCCTGGAAACTGAAGGCCGGTGGCAGGCAGGCAAGCGGCTGGCTCCGGCGGGCACAGAACCGGGCGGCCAGCAGAGTGCCGAGGACCTGCTGGCAAAGCTGTCCCGGATTCGGGAGCATCTGACCACTCCTGTGCAGGCCGCGGCGGGGCGCACCTTCCGGCACCCGTTCATGGGGCCTATAGACGCGCTCGACTGGCTACGGGTGGGGGTCTGGCACATGCGGGGTCATCGCCAGGCAACCGAGGCGGGGCTGGAACAACTGGGCGGCTGAGGGCCGTCACATCCCCGCCGAGGCCACGTTTGATAGCTTGACCGGGTTGTGATCTTTAACCAATCTTCAGGTGGGAAGCTGTCCGGCTGGTCGTGCGGCGGTATTCCTGGTGGGGGGTACTCCCGAAAGGGCTACTGGCCTTTATCTCCTCGACTTTCTTTTACAGGGCCGCAGGTGGCGCGGTGCTGAGTTACGCCCTGCGCCGACTGCTCGGCATGATTCCCACGCTGCTCATCATCTCGGTGGTGTGCTTCGCAGTCATCAAGTTGCAGCCCGGCAGCTTTTTTGACCAGTACCGCGACGACCCGCGTGTGACCAAGGCACAGATTGACGCTTACAACCACCGCTACGCGCTCGACCAGCCGAACGTGGTGCAGTACTTCATCTGGCTCAGGAACATTCTGTTTCACGGCGACCTGGGCTACTCCTTTGCCAACGACCGCCCGGTGACTTCCATGATCGGTGAACGCCTGGGCTGGACGGTGTTCCTGTCGGTCCTGACCCTGCTGGTCAGCTGGCTGCTGGCCGTGCCGCTGGGCATCTATACCGCGCTCGGGCAGGCGGCCTTCAGCAACCCACGCAAGACGCTGGGCGACCGCGTGGCGATCGGGGCGAATTACCTGATGAATTTTTTCGGGTACATCAGCATGGCGATTCCCGACTTTCTGGTGGCGCTGCTGCTGGTAGGCTGGCTCCTGGCGCACCACAAGACCAACGTGGGCGGCCTGTTCAGCCCGGAATTTATCGACGCGCCCTGGAGCTGGGCCAAGGTCAAAGACCTGCTCAGTCACCTGTGGGTGCCCATGATCGCCATCGGGCTGGAAGGCGTGGCGGGCCTGATGCGGCAGATGCGGGCGTCCATGCTAGACGTGATCAATCAGGACTACGTACGCACCGCCCGTGCCAAAGGGCTGGCTCCCCGGACCGTGCTGTGGCGGCACGCGGTTCGCAACGCGGTCAACCCGCTTATTTCGCTGGCGGGCCTCAGTCTGCCCAGCCTGATCTCGGGCACCATCGTCGCCAGCATCGTGCTGAACCTGCCGACTATCGGCCCCTTTCTGTACGACAGCCTGATCAACAAAGACCAGTTCGTGTCGATGGCCCTCCTGATGTTCAGCGCCCTGCTACTGCTGCTGGGCAACCTGCTGGCCGACCTCGCGCTGGCCTCGGTTGACCCCCGCGTGAGGTTCGAATGACCATTGCTGCTCGTGTCCGTTCTACCGGGGGCGCCGCTCCCCGCACTCCGCTTCAGGTGGCGCTGCGGCGTTTTCAGCGCAACAAGCTGGGCGTGCTGAGCTTCTGGGTGCTGGTGGCGCTGTACCTGATCGCCATCTTCGGCGGCTTTCTCGCACCCTACACCATCACCGCGCAGCACGAGAACTACCCGTACCAGCGCCCGCAGCAGATTCACGTCATGCGTGAGGGCCACCTGACCCGGCCCTTCGTATACGGCTTCAAAAAGTCGCGCGACCCGGTCACGATGCTCTCGACCTTCGCCGAGGACACTTCGGAGCCGTTGCCCATACAGTTTTTCGTGCGCGGTGACGACCCTGCCGAGTCGCGCTACAACTTTCTGGGCGTGTTCAAAAGCCAGTGGCACCTGTTTGGCGTCCGGGACGGTTACTTTTTTCCGCTGGGCACCGACAAGTTCGGGCGCGACCTGCTCTCGCGCATCCTGGTCGGGTCGCAGGTAAGTCTGACGGTGGGCGTGATCGGTATTCTGATCAGCTTTAGCATCGGCATTCTGCTGGGCGGTATCAGCGGGTATTTCGGTGGAGTGACGGACAACATCATTCAGCGCGTGATCGAGGTTCTGCTTTCGTTTCCACGTCTGCCCATTTTGCTGGCGCTCTCAACGATCATTCCGGCCAAGTGGCCTTCGAGCTGGGTGTACCTGGGCATCGTGGCGGTGCTGGCGCTGATCGGCTGGGCGGGGCTGGCCCGCGTGATCCGGGGGCAGGTCATCAGCGCCCGCAACATGGATTATGTGCAGTCGGCCCGCGCCCTGGGGGCCAGCGACCTGCGGGTCATCCTGCGCCACATCATGCCCAACCTCAGTTCGTTTCTGATCGTGACGGCGACCCTGGCCCTGCCCGGCTACATCCTGGGCGAAAGTGCGCTCAGTTTTCTGGGCTTGGGCATCAAGGAACCGATGACCAGCTGGGGCCTGCTGATGCAGGAAGCCCGCAACTTCGAGACGCTCAACCTTTATCCGTGGCTGCTCACGCCCGGCATCATGATCGTGATCTCGGTGCTGGCCTTCAATTTCATGGGGGACGCGCTGCGCGACGCGGCGGATACCCAGAGCCGGTAGGTGGTAAGTGGGCTGTGGGTAGGAGACTATGCCCGGTTGATCTGGTTTTAGGACATTGTAGTTAAAGACAGTGGCAGTGCCGTTCTGACCCTCTCCCCTTGCGGGGGACTCGCTAGAGCTGCCCGGCAGAGGGCCTTGCGAAGCAAGGGGACTTGAAAAGCTGCACAGCAGAGGGGGGTAAACGGAGCGAACTATCATTCTCGAAGCTGCCCTCATTCTCACCCCTTCATGGAGGTTTTCACATGCAACGCACTTCACTTTTTCTCACGCTGACGGCCCTGCTTGCGGCCCCAGCTACCGCTCAGGCCCAAGCCCAGACCAAAGGCAACGTTCCTGCCAGCCTGTTTCAGAGCATCGGCAAAAAGGGCGGCACGCTGACACTGAGCCTGGTGTCCAGCCCGCAGAGCTTCAACTATTTCGCGGTGCTCGACAACAACAGCTACACCGTCCTGAACAATGTCTTCGACCGCCTCATCACGCTCGATCCGCTGACCAACAAGCTCTACCCGGATCTGGCCGAGTCGTGGAGCATGACTCCCGACGGGCGCACGGCGACCCTCAAGTTGCGTAAGGGCGTCAAGTGGAGCGACGGGCAGACTTTCGACGCCGACGACGTGATGTTCACCCTCGACGATCTGGCGAGCAACACGGGCCTGAAGGCCAACCAGTCGGCGCTGTTCAAGATCGGCAAGGAGCCGCTGAAATTTACCAAGGTGGACCAGTACACCGTGAAGGTCACGGCCCCCAAACCCTACGGCGCGATGCTTCAGGTGCTGACCTTCGTGCCGATTTTGCCCCAGCACAAGCTGGCGAAATACAACCCGGTCAAGGACCCTGACGCCTTCTCGAAAGCCTGGACGACCAATACGCCCCTGACCGACATCGTGGGCACCGGGCCATACGTGCTCAGCAAGTACACCGTCGATCAGAAGGTGGCGCTGGTGCGGAACCCGTACTCGTGGCGGCGCGACCCGGCGGGCAATGTGCTGCCCTACATGGACAAACTCGAATACCTGATCATCAAGAGTCCCGACGCCCAGATCGCCTCGTTCCGGGCCGGGCAGCTCGACAGTGCGCCCATTTCCGGCTCCCAGTTTCCCGACCTCAAGCGGCAGGAACTCGGCGGGGCCAAATTCAGGGTCATTCGCGGCGTGGGCCTCAACAACCCACCCGTTCACCTCGCGTTCAATCAGGACGCCAAAGATGCCAACCTCAAGAAAGCCTTCAGCGACGTGAAATTCCGTCAGGCCCTCGAATACGCTGTGAACCGCCCGCGCATTGTCGATACCGTGTTCAACGGGCTGGCAAGTAACCCCGGCTTCGGCGTGGCCCCGGTCAGCGAATGGTTCAACCCCCTGACCAAGACCATGCTGAGCGAGTTCGACCTCAAGAAGGCGGCGACTCGCCTCGACGCGCTGGGCTACCGGGACACCAACGGTGACGGGGTTCGCAATTTCTCCGGTGGCGGCCCCAACGTCGAATTCAGCCTGCTGCACGCCGCCGACAGCAGCATCATGCCGGGCATAGCCACCATTATCCAGAGCGATTTCGGCAAGGTGGGCATTAAAGTCAACCTTCAGGGTGTGACCGGCAGCACCGTGCTGCCCACCGCGATGGCCGGAAATTTCGAGGCGGCGCTCAACTCCTTCGGCGACCAGCCCGACCCGCAGCTGCGCAAGGACATCTGGCAGCCCGGCGGCGCCCTGAACTACTGGCACCGCGCCGTGCAGCCCGCCCACGAGGGCGACACGCCCAACCTGAGCGCCATGCAGCCCTACGAAAAGCAGATTTACACCCTGTTTGCCCAGGCCGAGGCGTCGGGCGACCAGAAAAAGCGCAAGCAGTGGTACGACCAGTGGCAGCTGCTGTTCGCCCGCAACATCCCGGTCATCATGATTGCCAAGCCCGACTCGGTGGCGGCGTTCCAGGCGCGGATCGGCAACTTTTACGTCAAGGACAACGCCGTGATCACCAGCAACTACACCATGTATGAGAAGTGAAGCGTATGCAGAGTGAGGGGCTGATCGGCCTGGAGCGCCTGCTGGCCGACCCCACGCTGGCGGCGGGCTGGGGCCGGACCGGGCTGCTGACCAACCCGAGCGGCGTGACCCGCGACCTGACCCCGGCGGCGGTGGCGCTCCAACAGGCCGGAATTCCGCTGGTGCGCCTGTATGGGCCGGAACACGGTGTGGACGGCAGCGGCGCCCCCGGCGAGGCCCCCGAGGTCGCGCTGGACGCCGCCAGCGGGCTTCCGGCGTCGGTGCTGTACCACCTGAGCGAGGAGGAAACGGCGGCGCGGCTCGCGGGCCTCGACACGCTGCTGGTCGACCTTCAGGACGTCGGCGTGCGGTATTACACCTACATCAGCACCGTCAGGGACGTTTTGCGGGCGGCGCGGACCCTGCCGTTACGGGTGGTCGTGCT
>JAGLBK010000180.1 GCA_018260275.1 Deinococcus sp. | reverse complement strand
GTGAGGAGTCGTGGCTTCCAAACCTCAGACATGTCCAGAGTTTACAATTCGACAACAACTTTCCGCGTTATCAATAAACTGACTTTGCGGTTGCCCTGGGAAGCTGAGGAGGCCGCCTCAGACCCTCAGCGTGTTAAAGCTCCGGTATATCGGGCCGAAAACGGTGAACGCCGTCAAGCTCTGTCTGGGAGAACACAAAGCGGTCGACTGCTCACCGTCGTGCTGACCCTCCGGAACGGTCTCTACCGGGTGGTCACTGCTCGTGAAGCCAACGTCAGCAAGCGTCGCGCCTACAGGAGATAACCATGTCCGATATGACCAGCATCACCGATATGAGCCAAATTCCCGCCTTCAAAACCGAGGCTGAAGAAGCCGAGTTTTGGGCCACACACGCTCTGGATACTGCGCTGATGAGCGCTAACAATGGGGATGACGACCTATTGCCCCCAGTGCGCCCCCCCAAATCCAACCCCGTCAGCCTGCGCTTGGGCGTTGACCTGGAGCGCCGCCTGCGTGCTCTGGCCGAAAAGAAGGGCACCACTTACCAGACACTGATGAAAGAATTTGTGCTGGAACGGACTTACGAGGAAGAAAAGCGCCTGGGGCTGGTCTGACGGCGTACCTCACACAGACAAAAGTCTGACCCGCCCGCGCCTAAACTGAGATATGAAACCGACCGAGCAAAGAGGTGCGGGAGTCGTCTACGGCATAGTCGCGGGCCTATTGCTAGGCGCAGTCACCGGAAATCTGATGCTGGGTGTCATGCTGGGAACAGCAGCGGGCGTCGCCTGGGATACCCGGCGCGAAAGCCGGAAATAAATCCAAAGAAAAAACCCGCCCAGGCCGAGCGGGAGCATCCACCGTGTAAACCTCAGACCACGATGCGCTTGAAGGTGCCGTCGTCGCCCGCCGCCGGAAGCTGGCCATAGCCCAGTTCGCGCTCGACCACTTCAGCCACGTCCTGTCCGACCTGCTGGGCGGTTTTTTCTTCGGCCTCGGTGGGCTGGGCGACCACGTCGAAGCCGCGTGTGGTGCCGTCGGCGTCCTTGTGGCGCACCAGCACGGTAAAGTCGCCCGTGCCGACCTGCGGGGTCACGCTCAGGCCGTCGCGGGGGTCTTGTTTGTAGGCACCTTCAAAAGCAGTCTGAATGTCGCTGATATTCATGCTCCCAGTCTGCCGCACCTGCCCCGGTGTTCCGCCCGATTTTCCTTAAGGCCCTGCCGCTTTCCCTTCATGACTGCCCCGGAAGACCGGAGCGGCCCAGCCCAGTGGCACACGCTACAAGCCTGCAAGCACCATCAGGTCATGCGTTCGGCTTCAGCAAATGCCCCAGGCAATGGCCATAACTGACCCCCTGGCGGGCATCAGTGACCAGATCTTCCACGCTGAACTCACCCAGCACGTCCAGCATTGCGTCGCGCATGCGGGTGTACACGCTGGCCCGCGCGTGGCAGCGGCCTTCCTCGGCGCAGGGTTCATGCCAGTTCAGGCTGATGCACGACAGCGGCGCAACCGGGCCGTCTACCGCCCGCACCACCTCGCACAGCGAGATCAGCCCAGGTTTGCGGGCTAGCGCGTAACCGCCGCCAATCCCCTTTTTACTTTTGACGACGCCTTTGCCGCTCAGGGCAGCCAGAATTCGGACCAGGTAAGGCCGGTGAACGCCGGTGGCCTCACTGATTTCTTCGCTGGACACCCAGCGACCCAGGTCTTGAAGACCCAGGAAACCCAGCGCCTGAAAAGCGTACACGTCGGTGGCGGAAAGCCGCATAGCCCTGAGTTTACTCTGGCTGGGCCTTCAAAGTCCCATCACGCACCTGGCCGACCTGCCGGGGGGCTTGTCCGGCACCCTTCACCCTTCTCAGTCGCTGCTGAGCCAAGGTAACGTCTATAAATCGTCAGAAGGCCGTAAGCCACCCCGCAGAAAGTAGGCCATAGAGCGTGGCCCCAACCGTGAACCCCAACCATGATGAGGTGGTTCCCCTTTTCAGACTGTGCCACACTAGGAGAAGAATGCGACACCCCTTGATCTTTGCCGCCACCCTGGCCCTGAGTGCTTCTGCCTTCGCGCAGACCCCCGCGCCCACCGCCAGCACGATTCAGGACGTGACGGTGACTGGCACCACCGATCTGCTTGCCAACTTTGTCAAGGCCGCGCTGAGCGTGCAGCCCGGAGCCGACCTCACGACTGTCAATGTGCGGCAGGTCGAACAGGACGTGCTGGCGACAGGTTATTTCAAGTCGGCGGCGGCGGCAATCAGAACCGTGAACGGCCAGAACGTGCTGGCGATTAACGCGGTGACCAACCCGATCATCAAGAGTGTGGACGCCACCGGCATGACCTTTTTGCCCGCCGACGCCTTCAAGTCGCGGATTGCCGACCTGCTTAACATCGCCCCCGGAGCCACGCTGAACACCGAGCGCATCAAGCAGGCCAAAGACGCCCTGATTCAGAACTACCAGCAGCAGGGCTTTCCTTTTACCCCGGCCGTTACGACCACTGTCAAGACTGCTACGGACGGCAGCGCCAGCGTGACCTTTGCTGTAGACGAAACCGCCCCGATCACCCAGGTCCAGGTCGAGGGCGTGACCCTGCTGCCCCGGGCGACGGCCAATGACCTGTTCAAGCCGCTCTACAACGCCAAAAAGTTCAGCAGCGCTGGCCTGTTTACCGCTTCCGACGCGCTGCAAAAGGCGTACACCGACGCCGGATACCTTCAGGCCGGAATTGGCCCCGGTGGAGTGACGCTCGACAAGGGCGTGCTGAAAATCAAGGTGACCGAGGGCAAGGTGGCTGCCATCGATACCAGCGCACTCGGCACGGTCAAATCGGCACTTCAGACCCAGGAAGGCCAGCCGCTGATGCTCGGCAAGTTGCAGGCCGACGTGCGGACCCTCGCTAACGAAACGGGCAAGCCGGTGGGCTTCGCGCTGCAACCCGACCCGCAGGACCCTGGCCGCATCACGGTGTACTTCGGCTCGGCAGACGTGATCGGTGGCCCGATCAAGAGCATCGTGATCGCGGGCAATACCAAAGTGCCCACCACCACGCTGCAAAAGGCGCTGAAAACCAAAGTCGGCGACGTCTATTCGCCCCAGCTGGCCCAGGACGACTTCGCGGCCCTGCGTGACGCCTACCGGACGGCGGGGTACGAAATCAGCACCCGCGACGCCGTGACCTACAACGAGGGTGTGCTGACCTTCAACATCCGCGAGGTCAAGCTGGTCGGCTACGAACTGGCCTGGCAGGGCACCCACCGCACCAAGGACCGCGTTATTCTGCGCGAACTGCCCGAACCCGGTCAGCTGTTCAATCTGAGCCAGCTGCGCGACGCCCTGGGACGCGTCAGTCGCCTGGGGTACGTGAACATCACGGGCGAAAGCGTCAAGAGTAGCGACCCGCAGAACCCGGAAAACGTCACCTACGTGCTGCAACTCTCGGAAGCCAAGACCGGTATCCCGATCAACCTGGGCCTGACCTACGACACGCTGGCCGGGGGCTGGGGCGGCGGCGCGGGCTACGAAAACCCCAACGCTTTCGGTCTGGGCCACCACTTTGCCCTCAACGTGGGGGCGCAGCAGAACCAGGCCGGGCAAAACTGGGTCGGCAGCGTCAATTACACGATTCCCTGGCTCGACCTCAACTTTGCCGACTTCAGAAAGCGCCGCACCAGCATGACGTTGGGGGTGGGCAGTTCGGTCGGGGGCAATACGGCGCTGCTGAACGGCGACAAGGTCGATACCGGGCGGCAATACACCGTGCGGACCACCGGGTTCAGCGTCAATCTGGGGCGCAGCCTGATGCCGAATCTGGGCGCCAGCCTGGGCGCGTCGATCAATAAAAAGACCTACTTCCTGGAACCTATCGAGTCGGGTGAGGGCAGCAACATTTCCGACGCTGCCGCCACCGCCCTGCTGTCCAAGGAGAACACCACGGCGCGGGTCGAGGGCGGGCTGTCCTACGACAACACCGACAACCCCGAATTCCCCGGACGCGGGACGCGGGCCAGCGGTCTGCTGGCGTACAACTTCGGTCATAGCGCGGGCGACTCGCTCGGCTGGACCGATATCGAAGTCGGGGTGAACAAGTACTACGGCTTCGGCGGCAAGGTCAGCCGTCAGTACGGAAGCGACAGCTACAAGAACGCCTTCGCGGTGCGCCTGAACTATGGCAACAGTTTCGGCAGCTACCCCAGCGGCACGGGCTACTACATCGGCGGCAGCAACCCGCTGCCCTCGCGCGAGCTGCGCGGCCTGAACGACGGGCAGCTGTTCGGCCCGAGCTACCTGACCAGCAGCGCCGAGCTGCGCCACGACTTCGGGCTGAACAACAGCGTGGCTCAGGGGCTCTACGGCGTGGTCTGGGCCGATTACGGCGGCGTGTGGGACAGCGGCAGCAACAACTTCAGCGGCACCTACGGCGTTGGGGCGGGCCTTCAGGTCAACCTCGGGATCGGCGGCGCACGCCTGCCCAGCCTGCGCTTCGATTACGGCTTCAGCCCGGAAAACCCCTCGAACACCGGGCGCTTCATGTTCCGCATGGGCAACTTCTGGTAAGGCCAGCGTAAAAGCACACTCGAAAAACTGGCCCGGTTCGGACGCTTTCCGTGAACCGGGCCAGTTTCGTTGCCAGGTGTGCCCGCTACACTGCCGGGCATGGACCTTCCCGCCAATGTTACCGTCATCGACCTGCGTGCCGAAGCCCTGCGGCAGTGTTGTGAGCCACTGGCGCACCCGAACGTCATCTCGCTGACCCTGGAGCAGATCGAGGATGCTCAGCATGGCCTGACACCGCAGCACGGGCCGCTGCTGGTGGTCTGTGAACGGGGCAGCCGCTCGGCACTGGCGGCGCGTTACCTGCGGGCCGATGGGCTGGACGCACGGCACTGGGAAGGCGGGCAGCGTTAGAGCAGCTTGGCTCAGTAGGCCAGTTGTGGACCCCCGCCCCACACGCCTTTTTGGGCAGAGCGGCACCAATAGAGCATTTGACAGAAGGTAGTGGGTAGTTTGGATTTATGGGACTGGGAAAGCGTCTGCGTTACCCCCCTCCCCGACCCGTTGCTAACGCAGCTTTGCAAGTTCCCCACAAGGGATTGAGTAGTGACAAAATCTTACTCATAAAACAGAATTTGCTTACTGGGACGCACTCTGCGCCACCCCCTCCCAGCCTCCCCCACAAGGGTGGAGGAGCTCAAAACCCTGCATATATCGGGTGCTCAGGCTGTCAAACTTCCCCTATTTTTGAATTATGAGAGACTTTTTGGCATCACTCAGCACAAGGGAAGCAGGAGAAAATCACGTCACCAACAACGAAATTCTATTTCCGACCTTCACTTTCCGGACAGACTCTAAGCGCTGGCTTCCGGCTGAGTCCCTTCCACGAACACGGTTTTCTCTTCGCTGTAATGCACCTGTCCGGCGGGCGCACCC